>CALAKO010000185.1 GCA_937922955.1 uncultured Peptococcaceae bacterium
ACTTCAGAGCCTGCTGATTTGATAGAAAAACAACATTTTAACTTATTATACGAGGAGGAGCAGTGATGTTGAGCATTGGAGAATTTTCAAAGATTTGTCAGGTGAGTGTGAAGACACTGCACCATTATGACAAGATCGGTTTGTTGGTGCCGAAGAAAGTGGATGCGGCGACGGGTTATCGCTATTATGATCAGGAGCAGCTAGAACGGATGCTTTTGATTGGCCGACTGAAACGGTACGGGATGTCGCTGGAGGAAATCCGCCTGTTCCTCGATTGTGGAGACGACAGAGTGCGGCTTGCGACACTGCGAAAGCAGGCGGAGGCGCTGGCGAAACAGCAGCAGGCGTTATCGCTCGTTGGGCGTGAGCTTGACGCACATTTGCAGAACTTTGAAAGGACCGGTGATATGATGGATTATCAGAGACATTATGCGGTGACACTGGCAACAGCGCCAGAAATTCCCGTATGTATCAGCCGCCAGGTGATGGGTGTGGCAGAATTTGGCAATTATTACAGTGGCATTTTTGAGCGCATGGCGCGCGAGGGTTTGACGCCGACGGGACTGACCGGCGCAGTCTATTATGATGAAGTGTTCAATCATGAAGCGTCGGACATTGAGTTGGTGGTGGGCGTTCAGGAAGCCGAGAAGGCGGACAAGGTCATTGGTGGGCAGCGCTGCGCCATGACTTTGCATAAAGGTGCGTATTCGACGTTGTCTGATGCGTATGCAGCGCTCGTCATCTGGATTGAAGACAATGGCTATGCCTGGAATGGTGCGCCGTTTGAACTTTACCGAAAAACACAGTTTGATACTTTGCAGCCAGAGGAATGGGAGACGGAGATTTATTTTCCGATTCGCGAGCAATAAAAAAACGCCAGAGAGATGCGTGTCTCTCTGGCACTTTGTTTTTTGTGATGACAGCGATCAATGATGGTCGCAGTCGTGATGGTCGCAAGCGATTTGGTTGTCAACGAGATTGCCGGCAAGATATGCGGCCAGGACATCTTCGATTGGGCCGCTGCAGCCGCGGATGACCTGGATGCCGTTGGCGTTGAGCACATTCTTGGCACCGTCGCCCATGTTGCCAGCAAGAAGCATACGCACACCCATGCGTGCCATGGTTGGAGCAATGTCGGATTTGCAGCCACAGCCCTGTGGGGATGGCAGATCTTCGGTAGCGGTCACCTGACCGTTTTCAACGGTCGCGATGGTGTAATGGTCACAATGTCCAAAATGGTCGTCGATGCGGCCGTCTCTGGTTGGTAAAGCGATTTTCATTCTATATTCCTCCTGTCTACCGGTATTATACCGCGCACCGTTGAAATTGTACAGAGGCACTCCACCTTGCACCGCCGTGGGATGTCGTGTAAAATAAAGCTATCTGTGACGTGAGGAGCGAACAAAATGGATCAAGAACGGAGAAGAACGCTGGGCGGGCTGACGCATAAGCTGGAAATCGGAAAGATTGATTTGCAGCTGTTGGATACCGCTTTGACGCATCCATCTTACGCGATGGAGCATCATTTGGATGCAGACAATCAGCGGTTGGAATTTCTCGGCGATGCGGTCGTCGATTTGCTCATGGGGGAGTATCTTTTCAAAACTTTCCCGAATGACGACGAAGGGAAGCTGACAAAAATGCGAGCCAGTCTTGTTTGTGAGCAGGCGTTGGCTGATGCGGCTACCAAGCTGGGGCTGAGTGAGTATTTATTGCTGGGGCGTGGAGAAGCTGCGACTGGTGGCGCGACCCGTCCTTCAAATCTGGCGGATGCTTGGGAAGCCATGTGTGGTGCCATCTATCTTAGCTGTGGCATTGATGTACTGCGCCCGGTGCTGATCAAATATCTGGATCACTCCATTAATATGGTAAAAGGCGGGTATTACGGCGACTATAAGACGCGTCTGCAGGAGTATATTCAGCAGGAGCCAGATCATACGATTACCTATGAATTGTTGGAAATGCAGGGACCAGCGCACAACAGAGATTTTCATGTAGAGGTGTTGGTCGATGGTCGTTCTTGTGGCAAGGGCTGGGGCAAGTCCAAGAAACTGGCAGAACGCGAAGCAGCATTGGCGGCGCTGATTGCTTTTGGCGAATTGCCGCCGATGGATGGCGTGCAATGAAACACGTTATTTTACCGATTTTTGTGCCCCATATGGGATGCCCGCATCAATGCGTGTTCTGTAATCAATTCCACATTACTGGCCATTGGCAGCCACCGCAGCTTGATGAATTGGCATCGATGGCGGAGGAATGGCGGATTTCCAGCGGTCAAGTGCCGGAGCTGGCGTTTTATGGCGGCAGTTTTACGGCCATTGAAACGGCGGTTCAAGAAGCGCTGTTGGAAAATGCTTCGCAATTGAAACAGCAGGGCGTCGTTTGCGGGATTCGATTGTCGACACGGCCAGATGCCTTGGGAGACGAAGTGCTGGAACGGTTGCATCGTTATTCTGTCGATACGGTAGAAATTGGCGTGCAGTCGTTGGATGATGTGGTGCTTGAGGCATCGAGGCGTGGACATACGGCGAAAACAGCTTGTGAAGCCGTCAAGCGAGTGAAAGCCGCAGGCTTTCGCTGTGGTGCGCAGATCATGGTGGCGCTTCCGGAAGATACACCGGAGCGCAGCTTGGCGACATGTCGTCAGGTGATTGCACTGGCGCCGGATTTTGTGCGCATCTATCCGACGGCGGTGATCTGTGACACGCCGCTGGCGCAAGCCTTTGAAAGTGGCAGCTATGCGCCCTGGCCGATGGACGATATGCTGAATACAGTGGCAGAAATGCTGGAGTTGTTTGAGGCGGCCGATATTCCAGTGATACGAGTGGGTCTTCAGGCAGAGGACAATTTGTCACAAGGCGATGTGATTGCAGGCGCCTATCATCCGGCACTGGGCGAGCTGATCAAAGCCAGACGTTTTCGCCGACGCATGACGGCGATGCTGCAGGACGATGAGAAAGGCCCGGTAACATTTGCTGTGGCGCCGCAGTGTTTGTCTCAGGCCATTGGGCAGCATCGGGAAAATCTTATTTATTTAAGCAAACGGATCGGTCATCCGGTGACGGTGGTGACCGATCCGTCTATGCAACAGAATCAATTAGAAAGAATGTGACACATGTTTCTTAAATCCTTAGAGATACAAGGCTTTAAATCCTTTGCAGATAAGGTATATTTTTCGTTTTCACCAGGGGTGACCGCTATTGTCGGGCCAAACGGCAGTGGCAAGAGCAATGTTGTGGATGCTATTCGCTGGGTGTTGGGGGAGCAGAGCGCGAAAACGCTGCGCGGTTCTAAAATGGAGGATGTTATTTTCTCTGGAAGTGTGGACCGAAAGCCGGTTGGCATGGCGCGAGTGACCATGATTCTTGATAACAGCCAGCGGATTTTTGCGCTTGACTGCGATGAGATTGAGGTGTCCCGCACCCTGTATCGCTCCGGTGAGAGCAATTATATGTTGAATAAAAACACCTGCCGCTTAAAAGACATTCAGGAATTGTTTATGGACACTGGTCTTGGGAAAGACGGATTCAGTGTCATTGGGCAGGGGAAGATTGAAGAAATTCTGACGCTCCACGCAGAAGAGCGACGCGGCTTGATCGAGGAAGCGGCAGGAATCAGCAAATACAAATACCGCAAGCGTGAAGCGGAACGAAAGCCGGAATCCACCACAGATGACATGACTCGTCTGGATGACATTCTTTACGAGTTGGAGCAGCGTATTGATCCATTGGCGAAACAGGCGGAAAAGGTGCGTGTCTATCGTTCGCTGAAAAGTGAATCGGATCATCTTCAGCTGGCTTTCTTAACGCAGCAGCTGTTGACCGTGCAGGAGGAACAGAAGGCTCAGCGCGATCTGGTGGCTGCCGATCATCAAGCGGCTTTGGAAGCGCAAACCTTGCTGGATCAGCACGAGGCCAATCTGGCAGAAGCAAAAGAAAAACTGGCGCAGGAGCGTCATGCCATGGAAGGTGCGCAGGCATCTTATACCGATTCGCTGCGGGATACACAGGAACACGAGAAATCGCTGACCCTGTTGTCGGAACGGCATCAGCATGCGAGTGAGCGCTTGACAAACCTGTCGACGTTGGTGGAAGACACGGCCAATCAGTTGCACGATGTTTCAGAGAATGTGGCAGCATTGGCTGCTGCCGTGGAAGTCAGCCGGCAACAGGTGGCCGATGTTGGATGCGAAGTCGATCAGGGAAAACAGCAGCTACAGGAAACGGAAGAAACGGTTTCTGCGCTGAAAACAGAGATCGATGCTCTGCAAACGCAGCAGTTCGATGCTCTTTCCCGTCAGGCGGCCACGAACAATGAGATCACACGACTGGAACAGACTCTGCATGGTGATCAGGCGCGAAGTGTGCGCGTGAATACGCGATTGGACGAATTGCAACGGCAGCATCAGCAGCTTATGACGGAAACCGAGGCGCAGGAAGCGCGGCGCGAGGAACAGCAGGCAGTGCTGGCAGAAACGGAGGCCTTGCTGGAAAAACTCTCGTCCGATCTTGACCGTCATGAGCAGGCATTGCGAGAACAGCAGCACCATCATCAACAGACCATGCAGCAACGCATGCAGGCAAAGAGCCGACTCGAGACGCTGGAGGAATTCGAGGCCAGCGGCGAAGGTTACTATCAAGGGGTGCAGCAGGTGCTGCGCGCAAAGAAAGAAAAGAAGCTGCAGGGCATTCAAGGCTCTATTTTGCAGCTCTTGGACATTCCAAGCGATTATTTGACAGCCATTGAAAATGCGCTGGGTGGTGCCGCGCAAAACGTGGTGGTCAACGATGACCGTGATGCGCAGCAGGCCATTGCCTGGCTGAAGAAAGAGCGCCGCGGACGCGTCACCTTCATGCCATTGAACCTTGTCAAAGGGAAGCGACAGGATGTGGATTTTCATGACGAGGCTGTGATTGGGCTGGCGTTGGACCTGGTGCAGTATGACCCAGCCTATGAATCTGTGATGGCGCAGCTGTTGGGGCGGGTATGGATTTTGCGAGATCTTGCCAGCGCCACCGCATTGGCAAAACGCACAGGCTCCAAATACCGTTTTGTGACGCTGGAGGGCGATGTCATTGCTCCTGGCGGCAGCATGACCGGGGGGCATCAGAAAAAACAAAGCTCCATTGTCCATCGCAAGCATGAAATGGCTGAGCTGAAAGAGAAAATTGCCGCATTGGCAGCGGACGAAGCAGTTCAAGTTGAAAAAATTGAAACCTTGCAGCAGCAAATCGATGCCATGCGGCAATCCCAGGAGCGTGGGCGTGTGCGTCAACAGGAAGAGCAGCTCCAGCTGAGGGAAATTGCCGTCGTGTTGGAACAGCAAGCGGCGCAGGTAAAACGTGTGCAGCGCGAGTTGGAACTTGAGCAGATGAATCGTGATACGTTAAGTGCAGAGCGTGAAAATGCCGAGCAGGATCTAGAGCGTGTGCGTGAGACGTCAGCCGTTGTTGCACAGGAACTCGAAGGCTTGGCAGAATCGTTGAAACATAAACGAAACGATTTGGAAATGGCCGAAGAGTCGCTGCAGGAGGTACAGGCAGCACTTCAGAAAATTTTGGTGCAGCAGGCGACGAGTGATGAACAGCATCAGCATCAGCTGCAGCGCCAGCGTGAAGCGGTGGCCGAGCACCAACGGCTACAGCAGTTAAGCGTTCAGCAGGAGCAGGATTTAAAAGCGCTGAATGACGAAATAAGAGCACTGGATGCAGCGCTCTTATCTGAAAAAGAAGCGTTGTATGCGGCGCAGCAAAGCCATCAGGAAGTGTCGGCAACGATGGAGGCGGCAAAACAGCAGATTGATGCCATGGAAGCAGACATTCGCGAGCGCGAAAAAGGACTCAGTGAGACACGTTCTCTGAACGATCAACGCTGGCGTGCGCATAGTGCATCAGAAATGCGACTGGAACGCTTGGATGAAAAGGTGGCGCGATTCAGTGAACAGCTTTTGGAAGAATTTGGTTTTTCACCGGAAGCGGCACTGGCGGAAGCCGATTTGGACTGTGACATCTCCGAAGCGCCGGCTCGTTTAAAAACGTTGCGCAATAAGATTGTGCGGCTTGGTGAAATCAATTTCACAGCGTTGGAGGAATACGAACGGGTCAGCGAGCAGGCGAATTTTATGCGCGCACAGCTGGAAGATTTGAATCTGGCAAAAAGCAAGCTGGAAGCCGTCATTCATGAAATGGAAACAACCATGTCTCAGCGCTTCAAGGAAGCTTACGAAAAAGTCAACGAACAGTTTGCACAAATTTTTACCGCCATGTTTGGCGGTGGTGCAGCGCGATTGGAATTGTCTATGCCGGGTCGATATTTGGAGACCGGGGTGGAAATTGTGGCCCAGCCACCAGGGAAAAAGGAACGCGTACTGACGTTGTTGTCGGGCGGTGAACGTGCTCTGACGGCTGCAGCGCTGCTTTTTGCGCTGTTGGAAGTGCGGCCGAGTCCGTTTGTCATCCTGGACGAAATTGAAGCGGCTTTGGATGAAGCAAACGTAGAACGGTTTGCGGCATTTATCAAGCAATATACCAATAAAACACAATTTATTATCATTTCTCACCGCAAGGGTACAATGGAAGCAGCGACGGTGCTGTATGGGATTACCATGGATGCCAATGGGGTTTCCAAGCAGGTTTCTGTACGCTTGAGTGATTTTAACGATGAGCAGGAGGTTTCATAAATGGGATTATTTGATCGCTTATTTAAAAAGAATCAAACAGAAAAAACCGATGCAGAAGTGTTGAACAAGGAGCTGAACGAAGGGCTGTCAAAAACCCGCCATGGGTTTATGGAGAAGGTGTTCGGGGTGCTCTCCGGTAAGGAAATCGACGACGATCTCTACGATGAACTGGAAGAAGCATTGATTCAGGGGGACGTTGGCGTGAACACGGCTCTGGATTTGGTGGAACGTCTGCGTGAACGTGAAAAACGCGACCATTTGAAAACCAGCGAAGATCTTAAAGAAGCCTTCGCTGATGAAATGGTGCAGCTGCTCGGCGAAGAAGAGCAGCCACTGGCATTGGAAGCCGATGCCTTAAATATCATTCTCTTTGTCGGTGTTAATGGCGTTGGTAAGACGACAAGCATTGGCAAGATTGCTTATCAGCTGAAGGAGCAGGGACACAAAGTAATCCTTGGTGCGGCAGATACTTTCCGTGCAGCAGCGGCTGACCAGCTTAAAATTTGGGGCGATCGTGTTGGCTGCGACGTCATCGCGCATCAGGAAGGGGCCGATCCAGCAGCGGTTGTTTTTGATGCCATTGCCGCAGCGAAATCCCGTGGCTGCGACGTGCTTCTGGTTGATACGGCTGGCCGTTTGCAAAACAAGGTTAATCTGATGAACGAACTGGCCAAAATTCGTAAAATCATTGATCGCGAAGCGCCGGACAGCCTGCGCGACGTGCTTCTGGTGCTGGATGCGACCACTGGCCAGAACGCGCTCAATCAGGCGAAGGTTTTTAAAGACACGGCCGGTGTGACGGGTGTTATTCTTACCAAGCTGGATGGCACCGCAAAAGGCGGCGTGGTCATTGGGATCAAGTCCGAGTACGATCTGCCGGTGAAGTACATTGGTGTCGGTGAACAGAAGGAACATTTGCAGGTGTTCAATCCGCGCACCTTTGCTGAAGCGCTCTTCCTTGGCTTCGACACCGAGGACGAGCCACAAGAACAAGCGGATGCGGAGGAGGAAACCGATGAATAAGACACTTTTCCGTCAAGTGACGATGTTGGCTGGCGACGACCTGACTGTTCAGCAAGGCGATGTTCTGATTGAAGACGGCATCGTCAAGAAGGTTGGTGTGGTCAGCGCTGCCGAAGCGGAGGATGCGATTGAATTTGCGCGCGGTGAACATTTTGTGTTGGTGCCGGGCTATATCAACACCCACACCCATGTGGCCATGAGTCTGCTGCGCGATTATGGCGGTGACATGCCGCTGGATACCTGGCTCAACAACTACATCTGGCCGGCAGAAGCGAAGCTCACCGATGACGACGTGTACTGGGGATCCTGCCTGGGGCTGCTGGAAATGATCGCCAGCGGCACCACCTGCTTGGTTGACATGTATGACCACTGTGACGCCATTGCGGACGCTATCAGTGATGGCGGCATGCGTGCCATTCTCTGCCGTGGCAGCGTGGGCATGTTCGACAACGAAGGGCGCGGCATTGCCGAGAACGACGATCTTTTCGCTCGTTGGCACGGTGCCGAAGAGGACCGCATTCGTGTCTGGTATGGGCCGCACGCGCCAAACACCTGCCCTGGCGAATACATTCAGGAAATGGCGGCGCATGCGCGTGAGCGCGGCACCGGCGTGCACATTCATGTGGCTGAAACCAAGGGCGAGTTGGAATGGTGTCAGAACACGCACGGCATGACGCCAGTGGCCTGGCTGGACAGCCTGGGCGTGCTCGATGTGCCAACCTTGGCGGCACACAGCGTCTGGCTCAACGACGATGACGTCGCCATTTATGCCAAGCATGGCGTTGCCGCGGCGCATAATCCAATCAGCAATCTGAAGCTGGCCAGCGGCATCTGCCGCGTGGAAGATTTGCAGCGCGCCGGTGTGGTTGTCGGTCTGGGAACCGATGGCTCCTCCAGCAACAACATCATGAGCATGCACCGCGAGCTGCAGGTGGCTGCGCTGATTCACAAGGTGCGCCATTTTGATGCCCAGGCCGTCGGTGCGCGCGATGCCTTGAAGCTGGCGACCATCGAAGGGGCCAAAGCTCTGCGCTGGCAGGACGCCATTGGCAGCATCGCCGAAGGCAAGCGTGCCGACCTGACCCTGTACAAACTGGACGCGCCATGGAACGCACCGCATCATGATGTGATGAGCAACCTGGCCTATGCCGCACAGCAAAGCGACATTGACAGCGTCTTTGTCCAGGGCGACTGTCTCTACAAGCATGGCGAGTATACGACGCTGGACAAGGAGCGCATTCTTGCAGAAGCTGAGAGCCGAGCCAAGCGCCTCGTTCAATAATTATTCCGATGACCGTCGACAGCGGACGATGAACATTCGCTGTCGGCGGTCCGTTTGTTTTGTTACGGTGAATTTTTGTGAAAATCCAATGACAACAGCGAGGCTTTTTGATAGTATTACTGTGTATCGAATAAAAATTGCTGACGCGTAAGCGTCATAACTTATAGAAATTCAGGTGATGATTTTGGACTGGATGGAAGTAACATGTGTGCTGCCGAATCGCCGTGGGTTGGAAGCGGTGACAGATATTTTCAACGATTTTTTTCCAAACGGGACGATGGTGGACGACCCGCAATCAATTCTCAAGCATGTGGAAAGCGACGATTGGGACGCCCATGAATTTTCAGAAGACATTCTCGCTCGAGAAACGCTGAAGGTCAGTGGCTATTTTGAAATGGACGAGGCCTGGAGCAATCGGCGGGATGAATTGAAACATCGTGTGACAACGACGCTGGCGGCCATTGATGAAACGGCCGAGTGGCTGGAAAAGCGGATACCGGATGAAGACTGGTCCGAGTCCTGGAAAGAGCATTACGATGTGCTGCACTACGGCAAACGCATTCAGGTGGTGCCGGAATGGCTGGAGCCGGATATTCCGGAGGACATTGTCATTCGCATCGAACCGGGCATGGCGTTTGGCACCGGCGAGCATGAAACGACGTCACTCTGCATGAACTGGCTGGAAGAACTGATTGAGCCAGAAATGACGGTCTTCGACGTTGGCACCGGCAGCGGCATTCTTGCCATTGCTGCGCGGGCGCTGGGTGCTGGCCGTGTGGACGCCATGGATTACGACCAGGTGGCTGTCTGGGCAGCGGTTCAGAACGCCGCTCGCAACAATTCGCAAATCATGATTTACAAGAGCGATTTGCTGAGAGATTGTGTGGGACAGGCCGATCTTATCATTGCCAACATTGTTGCAGATGTCATCATCAAGCTGGTGCCGCAGCTGCGCGCTCACCTTCTGGCGCAGGGGCGGTTTCTATGCTCCGGCGTGCTCCTGGAACGGGCCGACGATGTGCGGCAGGCGTTGGAAGCGGCTGGATTTTCCATCATCGAACAGCGTGAAGACGGAGAATGGTGCGCCATTCTCGCTGCGCTTGAGGAGGTTGAGGCATGAAGCACCAGATTCCTATCTCAGAATTTATTATCAGATTGCGTGAAGAAGGGCTCCTGACCATGTGGCAGGGCGATCCCGACCTGGTCATTGAGGATCTTCAATATGATTCACGGCGTTGCGGCGCGAACAGTCTTTTCCTCTGCAAGGGCGCTGCTTTTCAGCCTGCTTTTATCACAAAAGCAAAAGAAGCCGGCGCCGTTGCCTATTTGGCGGTGCGCCCGTTTGACGAAGGCGAAGAC
>CALAKO010000186.1 GCA_937922955.1 uncultured Peptococcaceae bacterium
GCTATCACATACTCCCGCTGTACACTCCCAGTGTCTTTTCAGAAAATCAATCAAACTAATGAGTTTTTCTGTATAAAAAATATCTCTGTCATTCAAATGAAATGCAAACCGCCCATCGCATACTTCTAACAACCTATACCAATTAGGCATAGCCCCATCGACCTTTATCCCCATTCGCTCCTTATTCCGAATATAGTGGATTCTATTGTCTGTGATTTCCCTCAGCATATCGTCAGTGCCATCATCTGAACAATCATCTAAAACCCAAACGTCAAAATCCTGAGATTGGACAGCCAATATCCCCTCAAGCTTTCTGCTCAAAATCTCTTTGCGATTATATGTAGCTATATAAATGCTCAATGTCACCACTTTACTGCTCTCCATCCATCTGTTTATTTACCAATAGACATGCCTCATACATTAGAATTGGGCAAAAATTAACCAGAATCGGGCCAAATTCTGCCATGAAATATATTTCATAAGCTATTGTGCTTAACAATAAGACTGTCTTGTTGTTCTTAAACGCATACCGCGATATTCTCACAAAAAATATAATATATATCAAAAATGTTAATATGCCATATTGTATCAAAATTCTTAAATAGGCATTATCTAACGCTGCAATTGTTAAATCTATTGGCTGACCCAATAATTTGATGCCATACCTTGTCAAATATAAATCCCATGCCCAAGGTCTTCCAGATAATACGCTATTAATCTGGATCCACATTGCTGTTCGACTTCTAAATAAAGCGGCTATAAGCAACGAAGCACCTGCACAGATTAAAAAAACATACTGGAATGGCCTGAATATTCTTTTTATTGAAGCTGCTCTTTTGAACAGAAAAACACCAGTCAGATAACATACTAAAATTATCCCGGCTGATCTTGCTCTACAGAAATAGTAAAGAAGGAACGATATTATAAACTCTGTTACAATTATTTTTCCGCTTAGGTTGCATTCATTTTCCAAGTTGTATGCCACAATTATCGAAAGAACTATAACTGGAACTGTGTTAGGATTTTGCATTCCAAATTCAATTGCATTCTTTGCACCAGAATAATATAAATCAACAAAACCAAACAACGACAATATAGCCACAAATAATGAAGGGATTATCAGTGACCATCGATAGCCATTCAATACCGACTCTCGATCAACTTCCTGCGTTATTCCAAAGAACAGAATTAGCTTTAGTAAAGTTGCCCCACCTGAGACCTTTAGAGCAATCAATCCAATGCCAACCAATACTACTATTTCAAACAATATCATCCACTGAAATTTTACTGATGAAACAAAATGCATAACAAAGAAGAGAACACTTGCCATCATTAACAGCAATTCAGCATACTCTCCAAAAACCGTGTTATGCAACTGGCTCATGATAAGCATAAACGAAAAATTCATGCATAGCATAAAAGCCTTACAAGTGAATATTTTTAAATCAACAACCATACAATCTCTCCATTTAAAGGAATACCATCTTTCACACTTCATTTGTCAGTCTATTTGTGATTTTCCCTTTATAATCCTCGAATTTTCCGACTCCCCAACAAAGAACGCCCGCCGCAATGCTTCCATCGGGTATATCTCTATTCACAAGACTTCCCGCTCCAATGATGACGTTGTCCCCGAATTTTACATCATATAGAATTGTGCTATTCGTACCAATAAACACGTTATCTCCAATCACAATTGGTCCTTTACGTTCCTGATAGCTCGGATTATTATCCATATATCGAAACATCAATGCTGTGATATCATGATTAACAAATGTTACACCACTTGTTATACGGACATTGTTGCCGAAACTAATCATATGCGGTTCTGTGCCAAAGTTCCATGGTTGGAGATATCAATGCTCGCCAATTGATTTAAAATAATTCTTCTTTTTTAGATATTCTGCACGGGAGTACCCCCCGAATGAAAATGCGAAATAAAGTCAAATATCTATTGATTCGTCCCATATAATGACACCTTCTGCTTAATTCTGGGGTTCATACACTTCTGGAGTATAGTGAATTACCCTTGTTCCACCGTCTTCAAATTCAAACGGAATATACATCAAATCACGCATTGCCCAACGAACTGCATCCTGATGCTCTGGCTGCACATAAAACACGAGGAATCCACCTCCGCCAGCACCGAGCAATTTGCCGCCCAGTGCGCCAGCCGCAATACCTCGCGCATAAAGCTCATCAATACTGTTTGTAGACACCGCTGCGCCTGTCTGACGCTTCAGTCTCCATGTGTGGTCAAGCATTCTGCCAAAATCATCGAGGTCGGTGTTCTTGTCCGTCACAATACGCTCCGCATCATCAACCAGTGCAAGCATCTCCTTAAGTTGAGCAGTCTTATCCTGCTTCCCTACAGCATTTGCCTTCTGCACATCGGAAGAGAAACGGGTAAAGCCTGTAAAGAACATCATCAGATTTTTATTAAGCTGCTTTTTACGATCCGGTGAGATAATCACTGGCAGCACTTCGTAGCCATCTGCATTGAAGTTAATGCGGTTAACCCCACCAAAAGATGCTGCAATCTGATCCTGCCAGCCACCGGCTTCCTTGCACAGATTACGCTCAAGGTAAATTGCTTCGTCCGCCAGCTTTTTCTTATCTGCATACTTTCCTTTGAGTGCGTAAAATGCATTCAGCATTCCAACAGCGAAGGAACTGGATGTTCCCAAACCAGAACGAGCCGGAAGATCAGCTTCATATGTAAGACGAATTTCGTGCATATCCAGCATCTTCATGGCATTACGAATAGCCGGATGCTGAATATCATCAATATTTGTCACACGTTCTGTTTTTGAATAGGAAAGTTCCGT
>CALAKO010000187.1 GCA_937922955.1 uncultured Peptococcaceae bacterium
CTCGTTTCGTGCCGCGATCAACACTGCAATCTTATGTTCCTTTTTTGGCACAAACGTTTTTTTCGTTTTCTGCTTATCAATCAATCCTACGATTAAATAGATAATCTGATAAAAATACATAACAAAAAAAATTACACCAATGGTCAAATTGACTCCGTATATTAACGATGCCACCTATACGAACCTCCCCTAAAGTTCTTTTGCATCAAACATTTCTTCTAGTATAGCCAGTTTCACAACGTTTAGCAATAAAAAAACGACCAGCATCCTTTTTCCAAAAGCGCCTAATCTCCCGTCGTCACTTAAAGGATCAGCAGACGCAAAATCCCTAAAATAAGCAGATGACCCGGATAAAAACCATAAAAAAACCATTTTGCAAACGTTTTTCCTTTGCGAGCACGTTGCCCATTATAACAATACACTATGACTACCGCAGCAAGGGCCATCCCTGCAACCTGCCCCACCGTCCAAGAGAGCGCTCTTAAAAACGAGAAAACAGCAAGTCCACTCAGCAGGCGCTCGCAGGCAAACAGTGTTATGCTCAAAATAAATGCCTGATTGGTTCTTCGCTGACTTCCATAGGCCCAAGCAAACAACATAGTAAATATTGGGGCCAGTATCGGCCAATCGGAATACACAGACATCGCGGTCAATGCAATAATAAACGTTACGCGTGCTCCCAAATTCTCGACATGCTCCATCACCGCCAAAATTCCGAAACAAAGCAGCAGTGTAAAAATCATATTCATCCCAACAAACTCCAACACGGCGCCCTTTGTGAACGCCAAGCAAAACGGCAGTTCAGAAACAGCTGCAAATATGGCCAGTCTGGACGCATAACGCTTTTTTGAACGGGTGTAGTGGTAGCCTTCCACAAGAAAATAACACATCACCGGCATTGTAAAATATCCAATGTCCTTAAAACACTCGGCCCAAAAAGTGCCCGGTAACATAAACACATTTGAGATATGATTCAACAACATCGTCGCCATCGCAATATATTTGATCAAATCTCGGCTCACCGGCGACCACCCCCTTTGCTTCCGCCATTATACCACGCCCACTGCAAAGAAAAAAAGCGGCAGTCTCCTGCCGCTTTTACTTATTTTGCTTCTGACAACAGCTCTTCGACATTCAATACATGACGATTGCCGTCAAGATCAACAGCCACAAGCTGATCGCCGTCCATACTCAACTTACACTCATTGATCGCAAAATCTACATCCACACTTACACGCGAGGAGCGATCACCCACTTTGTCTATGTTGAGGCGATTTGGATCGATTGCAAACGGTCCCTGATGCAGCCCCGCAGTAGAATAGAGATAATCGCCGTCCGTCGTATAATCAGAAGTGTTCGCGATCGTGCCAATATAGGTCATCCTGCCAGATTCATCAGTAGTCATGTCGGCTGGCGCGCTGACAATATCCATTGTGAAATTGTTTGATACAGAGTGCATCATTGAAATGCCCAAATACGGCTGACCATCGATCAATTTTGCATTGTGAAGATCAATCTTATCTTTATTCGCCGGAACAAACCAGTCAGCTATTTCTTCCGGCGCGCTCAGATACGCCCCAATTTTCTCTTCGCTGTTTTGTTCGAAAACATACAAGTGATCTCTTACAGCAGACGTTTCACCCTGAACCAAATTAAACGTCAACGGCGTCCCTTCGATTGAAATTTCCTTCGCGTAATACGGATCGTCGTTGATCACCCAATCAGCATCACTCGTGATCGTAACCGTGCGACTGGCATTGTCCCAGTCAATTGTTCCCAAGGTTTCCGCAAAAGCACGGGCCGGAACATACGCACGGCCTTCCGCACTGATCGTCATCGGTGCATCCAGCGCAATACGTTCGCCATTGACATAAAAATAATCGGCGCCATTTTCAAAAATCGCTGAATAATGGTTGCGCTCATTTTCAATGTACACATTACCATTGACATAGGTTACACCGCATTGTAGTAATTCGCTAATAATGCGCAGCGGCAACATCGTTCTGCCTGAATCTGAAATATACGGTTGACCAACTGCTGCATCAGAGTAAATCGCCTCATCGTTGACCACAAGTGCCATATTTGTTGACGCCGCCTGTGCTGGAACCGCACACGCACACAACAACGCTCCGCCAGCGATCATGGCTTTCATTTTCTTTTTCATAGTGCCTTCCTCCAAACTTAGTGATAATTGGCCACAGCTATAACTTTATTATAAAATAAATACTCTATCTGAACAGAGCTTTGGCACGAACAGGCAATAACTGACCACGAAAACATTTACCGCATAAAAAAGAAACAAACACAGCACAAAATCATGCCGTATTTGTTTTTCTGAGCGCTAAGTTTCATCTTTTAACGGTAGAATAAAACTCAGTGAAAAACTCCCTTCCTGCCATTCTATCTCTGGCACGCTGCCATATTTTGCCAGAGACTCTGTAAGATTAGCAATGCCAAAACCATGATTGACTTTATCTTTCTTCGAGGTTGCCAAGTTGTTCCTTGTTTGTTGTGGAGCGGTATTGATGATCTTGCACAGCAGCACAGCATCAATCTGCACAAGAGAAACAGCGATGCTTTTCTGCCGTTGATCATCCAGAAGCAGACAAGCTTCAATGGCGTTATCCAACGCGTTGCCAAAAATAAAGCAGATGTCCTCCGGCGCAATTAGCAAATT
>CALAKO010000188.1 GCA_937922955.1 uncultured Peptococcaceae bacterium
CCCTTGAATTGGCCCTAAAATTGGACCCGTGCCAGCAATGTTCAGCAAATTGATGAGGCTGTTTTTCCAGCCCTGCATCGGTACGTAGTCGACACCGTCCTGCTTGGTGTAAGCAGGCGTCTGACGATCATCCGGACCGAAAACGTGCTCGCAAAACTTCCCGTAGATGGCTGCACCCACAAAAAGAATCACGAGACCAATGATGAATGTAGTCATGAATGATTCCTCTCTTTCTTCTGAACACGTTCGTGTTTTGTTCGCCTGTTATAATACACCTTTTCATATGCTTTGACAATATAGAATTGCATGATTTTCCGCATTTTTACATAAAAATTCAGTGCTGGATAATTGTGATTTTTCGCAAAATATCCTGTTATCTGACAACTATACTATAACAGCTTGATGACGGCTGCCCCCAGCACCATCACCACAATGCCAATGAGCTTGCGTGCATTGATCGGCGAACGCTGCGCCCCAAGAATGCCAAAATGGTCCACCACCAAACCACCTGCCGTAGCGCCGACAAGCAGAATGATGACGCTCATGCCTGTGCCAATGGCGCCGGAAATGACCACATTGGCCAGCACATACAAGCTCCCCAGCGCGCCGCCAATCCACATCCACCATGGACGATTGCCCGGTGTGACCGTTTCCTTCACGCCGCGCGTGAATAGGCTCACCACCAAAAGCAGCAACGTGCCCACAATAAAACTCAAGAGCGACGCATGGAGCGGCGAATCAATCGCCTTGCCAAGATAGCCATTGACCGCCGTCTGCGTGGCGCTCAGCATCCCTGCTGCCACACCGGCAATCTGCCAGAAAATCAGCCCACGGCTGCGCGTCGACTGTGCGCCCTCCTCGCGCCCCGCCTTGGCCAACGTCCCAACGACCACCCCAGCAATAACCAACAGCGCACCTGCCACACGCAGCGTCGACAACGGCACCTGCACCCCACGGAACAACCCGAAATGGTCCACAATCAACCCCATCAAAATCTGTCCCAAGGTTGGCAAAATCACCGTCTGCACACTGCCAATGCGTGGAAAAAGCAAAATATTCAGCGTCAGAAAAATGACGCCGCACACCCCGCCCAGCCAAATCCAGGCTGGCAGCGTAAACAGCGTGCCCCACGGCAGTGCTACGCCTTCACCTGTGACCACGAGCAGCAGCACTAGAAAAATAAGACCAACAATAAACGAAATCAGCGCCGCACTGTATGGCGATCCGGTGCGCCCGCGCAGCCGCGCGTTGGCACTCGTCTGCAGCGGCAGACAGCAGCCCGCCAGAATGCCCAGCAAATAAAACATAATCGTTCTCCCTTTCTATACAAAAAATAATGACAACGTTTCCTATTATAGAAAACACCCCGCCCAAACGCAATCAAAAAACACGTGCCGGACACCTCCAGCACGTGTTTTCATCTTACATAAAATTTATTCCAAATCATAAACCGCCATAAGCCCGGCCAGGATAAAGCAGCCAAGCACATAGAGCAGCGCCCAGCCCATCAGCCAATGTCCCAGCAGCATGGCAATCATCAAAATCAGGCCCAAAATCACCCAGGCAGCCAGCATCGCCTTGATCCCGCGGCCATAGCGATCGCTGCGCAAAAAGAACACCAGCATTACCCCGCAGATCATGAAATTGTAAAACTGTATCAGCTTGGTCAGTCCACCCTGCCAGCTCTCAACCATCTGGCCTAAAAGAAGCACCGCTGCAAAAAGCACCACATTCGATGCGATCCAAAATCGTCGCCATTTTCGCAAGTCATTCATCAGTGAACCCTCCTTTGGTTCCCTCCACACAAGCAACAGACGGCTTTTCTTTTATTATACCATAGCAGCGGTAGTGGTGCAGACAAATCGAATGATTTACCATGGCCAATCTTCATCATCATGTTTGCGTTTGCCCGTCATGTTGAAAAAATCTTTTTTCGGATCAATCACTCGCTTAACCAGCCGCGCACATGCCGTCCAGACAGCCCCAGTGAACACACACACCACCATCCAAACCTGAATATAGTCCCATCCCTTACCCACATACAACACATAGAAACACAGCCAGTTAATCTGCCACACCGCCAGCCAAATCAAAGCAATTTTGAGCCAATCGCCCTTGACTGGCGGTTTTTTTCTCATCAGAAACATGACACCGAAGCAGACCAACACCAACCCACCCAAAAGCAGCCACTGCTCCAGCGAGCCAAAATAAACATTACGCGGCCGCACAATGCCATGATTCATGACAGTTCCTGCTTTAACAACGCTTATCAGCATGGCCAATCCCTCCACATTTTTTAAAAATATAATAACGTTCTCTCTGATAAAAATATTAGAGAGAACGTCTTAAAAATTCAATTCCAATATTGTGTATTTCAATATTTACAAAAGGTTAATTATCAACCGTGATTAGGGATGATTTTATCATAAGATCCTAAAAATCCCGTATAATTTGAAAATGCATAAAAGTCAAGTTCGACTCTCACAATACTAAAACCATAATCCCAGCCATATTGAGCAAAACCGAAGTAAAAAATTCTATTAGTATATGCATTAATAGCATTTTGAGCAATTGTTAATAACGACTCTGGTTGAACAACGCCACCTGTAATGCTAAAAATATCTCCAGATAAAATCGAAATGATGGTACTAATCGAAAAATCGTTAATAAACGAAGAACCACTTACAGGTCCCGGCTCTGTTGTCCAAGTATACATAGGCATTATTTGAGATTCAACATTCTCATTTTCTAAGCCCGTTGTCTCTGCCAAGATTTCACCATCAGCATTATATGCAATAAATTTATCCTCATCCTTGATAACCTCATTCAATAAATTCCCTTCATAATCATATGTTTTTGAATAATAGTTCTCTGTTCCAATTCCATAAATATGAAGAATAAAATCATCTTCATCTGAATCTACAAAATCATATGTAACAATTGTTTCGGTATCATTAATCTTTTGTGTCTCAATTTTTACCGACTCATCTTCATACACTTCTGAGTCCTCCGCTGCATACGCCGATGTAACAGAGCCAAAAAGCATAATTATTGCTAAAATTGCAGCATTAAATTTTCTCAAATATCTCTTTTGCATACTCATGTAAATAACCTTCTTTCTAAAAATACTATATAAAAC
>CALAKO010000189.1 GCA_937922955.1 uncultured Peptococcaceae bacterium
AACGCAACAAATAAAGAAAATAAAATTTATGGATTTACCGTTTGCAAACCTGCCGATAAAGCATATTTAGAACGAAAAAATGTCGGATAATGACCAAAATTACAGGAATATCTTGCAAGATTCATGAATTCTTTATAAGTTTATGTAATAGACCCCTACAATAATACTTGTGTTTTCGATATAATACGCTCAACTCCTTAAAATCCTTGCAACAGGGCGCTTGTTTCCAAGGAGCGTCATTTGTCTATTGGAAAGAGATAACTTTGAAATGTTATAAGACTCTAAAGGAAAGAAGGAACGGCCACTCGTTTAGTGTAAAGGAGAGAATGATTATGGCTCAACAGGAACAACATTTAGAGAAAAGCTTGAGTGCAGTTGGTGTTTGGGCACTGGCTTTAGGTGCAATGATTGGCTGGGGCTGCTTTGTCATGCCAGGGAATACCCTGCTGCCAGATGCAGGTCCAATTGGTGCCTCATTGGGCTTGATCCTTGGTGCAGCAATGATTATCATCATCAGTTTCAGCTACAGCTATCTCATTAGTAAATATCCGGTTGCTGGTGGTGAATTTGTCTATGCCGACACTGTTTTTGGAAAGACTCATGCTTTTATCTGCGGTTGGTTTCTTGCTCTTGCCTACTGGGCGCTCATTCCGATGAATGGCACAGCCGTTGGTTTGGTAGCACGTTATATTTTTCCAGGTCCACTGCAGCAGTTTCCACTTTATGAAATTGCTGGCTGGACGGTTTATGGTGGGGAATTGATCATCGACATTGCCGCCATCGTTATTGTAGGTTTGATCAATATGCGCGGGGTAGAAGCAGCTAGCTGGTTTGGTACTGCTGTTACGGTTGGTCTCTGCGGCTGTATGCTGATTATCGCCGCTTCCATCTTGATGGGTGGTGTGGACTGGAGTAACCTTCAGCCTTATTTTGCGCCAGATAAAACTGCATTGGCATCCGTTTTTGCTGTGGCATCGTTGGCACCATGGGCATATGTTGGTTTTGGCTGCATTCCGCAGGCTTCCGAAGAATTGGCCTTTTCTAATAAGAAAACAGCAGCGTTGCTGGTATCTTCTATTTCTGTTTCGGCGCTCATGTATATGGTTATGAATATTGCCACAGCCGTTGTAGCACCATGGCAACAGTTTATTGTTGATAACAGCAGTTGGGCGACTGGGGCGGCTATTCAGGCACTGATTGGTACCGTTGGTTTGATTCTCCTGGCTATCGCAATGCTTTGTGGGATTATTTCCGGTTTGAATGCATTTTATCTTTCTGGTAGTCGTCTGCTTTATTCCATGGCCATTGCGGATGCTTTGCCAAGTGGCTTTAAAAAATTAGATGATAAACATCATGTGCCACGTCTCGGCATCATTTTCATGATGATTTTGGCGGTCATTGCACCATTCTTTGGCCGCGAAGTATTGGGATGGCTCGTTGATATGAGCTCCATTGGGGCGGACCTTGGCTTCCTCTATGCTACAAGTGCTGCTTTTGTCACCGCTCGTCGTGAAGGCAACCTCAAACAAATGTTTATCAGCGGGCTTGGTGTTCTCTTTGCGGTGTTCTTTATTGGCTTGCTCATTCTTCCATTCTCACCTGGCTGTCTCTCGCCACATGCATGGGGATTCTTGGCTGTCTGGGTGTTCATTGGTATCGTTTTCTTCCTTATAAAGCGCAAAGATTATTACCGTTCCACCGCGCTTCAGGAAAAAGTTGCAACCATTTCTCAAGAAGTGGAAGGCTTCAAACATTAATAAGATATAGAATAGTATTACATCCAGCCCTGTTGTTAAAAAACGGCAGGGCTTGTTTTATTATTACAAAAAGCGATGCAATAATTAAAAATACTACTAATTGTTGCAATAAAAAATTGTAAGGCGTTAAATCTAGCATCTTTTTATCAGAAAATAAAGATACCTTTTGACAATAGCTTCTTCTGAACCTATAATGAAAGTAGAGTGAATGATAAGTTCATTCAGAATTATTCCGTAAAAATATTTGGGAGGAATGTAAACAATGAACGCTTACATGGAACGTGTATTAGAAGACGTTAGAAAACGTAATGCCAATGAACCTGAATTCTTGCAGGCTGTAGAAGAAGTTTTCAAATCTTTGGAAGGTGTTGTTAACCAGCATCCAGAATTTGAAAAAACCAACCTTCTTGGTCGCTTGACCGAACCTGAACGTCAGATCAGCTTCCGTGTTACTTGGGTAGACGACAACGGTGAAGTTCATGTAAACCGTGGTTATCGTGTACAATTCAACGGTGCAATCGGGCCTTACAAAGGCGGCCTTCGCTTCCACCCATCCGTATACATCGGTATCATTAAATTCTTGGGCTTCGAACAGATCTTCAAGAACGCTCTGACTGGTCTGCCAATCGGCGGCGGCAAGGGTGGTTCCGACTTCGACCCACGTGGTAAGAGCGATGGCGAAATCATGCGTTTCTGCCAGGCATTCATGACCGAACTGTATCGTCACATTGGTCCAGACGTCGACGTACCAGCTGGTGACATCGGTGTTGGCGGCCGTGAAATCGGTTATCTCTATGGCCAGTATCGTCGTATCCGTGGCGCATTCGAAAACGGCGTACTCACTGGTAAAGGCATGAGCTATGGTGGTTCCCTGATCCGTCCAGAAGCTACTGGTTTCGGTGCTGTATACTTTGCAGATGCAGTTGTTAAACATTGCGGCGACACCCTCGAAGGTAAGACCGTTTCCGTATCCGGTTTCGGTAACGTTGCATGGGGCGTTTGCACCAAGATGACCGAAGCAGGCGCTAAAGTTGTTACCCTGTCTGGTCCAGACGGTTACATCTATGATGAAGATGGTATCAACACCGAAGAAAAGATCGCTTATCTGCTTGAAATGCGTGCTTCTGGCCGCGACAAAGTTCAGGATTATGCTGATAAGTTCGGTGTACCATTCTATCCAGGTGAAAAACCATGGGGTGTTAAGGTTGACATCGCTATGCCATCCGCTACCCAGAACGACGTTAACATGGACGAAGCTAAGAAGATCGTTGCTAACGGCGTTAAATACTACATCGAAGTTGCTAACATGCCTACCACCAACGATGCTATGGAATACATCCAGGAAAATGGCATCATCATGGCTCCATCTAAAGCCGTTAACGCTGGTGGCGTAGGTGTATCTGCACTCGAAATGAGCCAGAACAGCGAACGTCTCTTCTGGACCGAAGAAGAAGTAGACACCAAGCTCCGTGGCATCATGAAGACCATCCATGACAACGCAGCAGCTGCAGCTGAAGAATATGGCTTTGGCTACAACCTCGTTGCTGGTGCTAACATTGCTGGTTTCTTGAAAGT
>CALAKO010000190.1 GCA_937922955.1 uncultured Peptococcaceae bacterium
TTTCTGTTTTCTGCTATTATTTTTTGACCCACGATACGGCTTCCTCTTCTTATTTTTTGATACTTTTTTACTGTTTCGCTCCAACGCTTTGGCTCTCACATTCTGGCTGGTTGCAACTACCTGGTTTGCTTTCTTTTTCGGCTTGTCACTCGTAATAGTAATACAATGAGATGTTGTTGTATTTTTTAATACAAAGTCAATAGTGGCATCTTTCATATTAACCGCATCAAGAATAACCATGACTTTCTGACCTAATTTAAAAGAACGACCAGTATGCTCTCCGATCAAGCAAATACCTTCAGCATCATAATTATAATAATCATCGACAAGCGTTGAAATATGCACCAAACCTTCAACCGAATTTTCCAGCCTTACAAAAAAGCCGAATGCAGTTACACTGACGATCTGCGCCTCATATTCATTTTTTATGAAAGGTAACATATACTCTGCTTTTTTCAGATCAACGCTGGCTCTTTCTGCTTCTTCAGCATTACGTTCACAACTTGACGCCTGTTCACTTGCTTCAGTAAATAGTTTATCATAATGCTGAATACGATGCTCATTGAGACGATTATTATTTTGCAAAAACTCTTTGATCAATCTATGAATGGAAAGATCACTATAACGGCGAATCGGCGAAGTAAAATGTGTATAATGGCGACTAGCCAATCCAAAATGCGAGGATTTTTTTGTTGTATAATAAGCATGGTTCATCATTCGTAGCATCATCATACTGACAATTTCTGCACACCCCTTATCAGCTGCTTTCGCCAAAATCCATTGCATATCTTTTGCTGTTAACACCTCATGATTCTGCGGCAAAACAATTCCCATGCGTTGAATAAATTGTAAAAAATGCTCTCTTTTTTCTGCCTCCGGTTCTTCATGCACACGATAGATAAACGGCATTCGGCGTCTAAAAAAATACGCCGCCACTGTTTCGTTAGCAAGGATCATAAACTCTTCAATGATTTGCTCCGCTTCGCCACGTTCACGAACAATAATATCTACTGCTCGACCATGTTCATCTAAAACAATTTTGCTTTCAGGTAAATCAAACTCCAAAGCTCCGCGTTCCACTCTGTTATTATATAAAATCTTACTCAAAGAACGCATATCATTAAATACTTCCACATAGGAAGGATCCTCTAAGAATTGCTGTTTTTCCAAAATCTCATTCACAGTATCATAAGTGAATCTTTTTTCAACGTTAATAATGGATTCGCTTATCTCTGCTGCTACCACTTGACCACGTCCATTAATTTCCATAATGCAAGATAACGTCAAGCGATCTTCTCCGGCATTAAGACTGCAAATATTATTCGAAATATCCGTCGGCAGCATTGGCAGCACACGATCAACAAAATATACACTTGTTCCGCGGCGAAATGCTTCTTGATCAAGAAGCGATCCTTCTTTTATGTACTCCCCTACATCGGCGATATGCACTCCAAGCATATAGTTGCCATTGGATAGAATTTCTAACTGAACCGCATCATCCAAATCTTTTGAATCTGCACCATCAATCGTCACAACATGGCTGTAATATCTAAAATCGCGACGTCGTTCTAAATTTGTATCCACTGCTTGATGACTCAACCGATACGCTTCTTTTAGCTGCGCATCGGTAAAAGATGGGCTTAAATCATATCGATAAACTAAGGACAATACATCAATGCCCGGCGCTTCAGCGGGACCCAAACGTGCAATGATTTGCCCTTCTGGAATTTCACCCTTTCCGCCCCAATACGTAATTTCTACAAGCACCTTATCGCCATCTTTAGCATTGAACTCCTGATCAAATGGTACAATAATATCTTGGCCAAAAGTTTGATTGTCAGGAACCACAAATGCATAGTGCTTTTTTGGTTTGTACGTTCCTACATACATTTTATTGTGGCGTTCGAGAATACGCACTACTTCGCATTCATCTCTATTTTTCCCCTGAGCTCCCCCTATATTACGATGCTTCATAATGCGCACAATGACTCTATCACCATTTTGCGCAGAATTTAAACAATCCGGAGGAATGAACAAATCCTCCATATCAATATTATCAGTAACTAAAAATCCATAGCCCTTTTTTAGTTTTTTGACACGACCTGTCAACAAATTCATTTGCTCAGGAATACCATAATGATTGGTACGTGTTTTAACAATCCTTCCATCTTGTTCTAATTCAACCAAGGCTTTTTTTAGTTCATCAGATGAAAAGGCTTTTTTTCCAAATATTTTTAATATGTCTTCAAAACTGGTTGGCCCAGTTAACGCATCTTTTAAATGCTTGAATACAAAATCCTTGTTCACAATTGACACCTCACTTTTTATAAGCTTATCACACCAAACCATGCCATCGCAAGTGCCATTCATAAGCTTAAAATTTTCCAACGTTTACTCCGAATTGCTCGCCATCTATAAACAAAAGGCACCGGATATCACTACCCAGTGCCTTGTTTTTAAAATTGTTTTTCTTCTACCATTTTCTCATGCGCATTTTTTACGCTATTCAAAAACTGTTCATTTTTTTGAATAGAAAACTGTACCTGTTGAGGACTTGGAGCGCCAATGGTTTGACGCTTATGAATGCAGGTATCAATAGAAATTTTGTCATAAATGTCTTCATCAATCAATGCAGAAAACGTTTTGAATTCATCCATTGAACATTCGTCAAGCGCTTTTCCATTCATGATGCAATAAGCCACCGCTTCACCGACGATTGCATGAGCATCACGGAACGGAATGCCTTTTGTAACAAGATAGTCCGCAAAGTCCGTCGCATTCGTGAAACCACCAGCTGCAGCTCGGCGCATATTCGTTTCTTTGAAAGTTGCTGTTGCAAGCATGCGTTCAAAGATCAACAAACACTTTTTCCAAGTGTCGACGGTGTCAAATACACCCTCTTTATCTTCCTGCATATCTTTATTATATGCAAGCGGAAGCCCCTTCATCGTTGTCAACAGTCCCAGAAGAGCCCCATAAACACGACCAGTCTTTCCACGAACCAATTCAGCAACGTCCGGATTCTTCTTCTGAGGCATGATGCTACTGCCAGTACTATAAGCATCGTCCAAATCAATGAAAGCAAATTCCTGACTTGCCCATAAAATAATTTCTTCGCAGAATCGGCTCAAATGCATCATGCTGCTGGATGCGTCGCTCAAAAATTCCAACGCAAAATCTCTATCACTGACGCCATCCAGCGAATTTAAGCAAGGAGCATCGAAATGCAGCATATGAGCTGTTTGATCGCGATCTAACGGGAAGGTTGTACCTGCCAGTGCTCCACTCCCCAATGGCATAATATTATTACGTTCAAGCCACGAATCCAATCTCTGATAATCACGTTTGAACATTTCAAAATATGCCATCAAATGATGGCCAAGCGTAATTGGTTGCGCACGTTGAAGATGTGTATAGCCTGGCATCGCTGTTTCAAGATGCTTCTTAGCAATATCAATCAGGGTTTCAAGGAACTCGATCAGTTGCGCTTGAATGGTCATGACTTCGTGTCGCAGATACATACGCATATCAAGTGCCACTTGGTCATTTCGACTGCGACCAGTGTGTAGTTTCTTTCCTACATCACCAACTTTTTGAGTAAGCAACACTTCCATATTCATATGAATATCTTCATCCGATGGATTAAAGGTTACTTTTCCTTCTTCGATTTCCTCTAGAATATCACGCAGCCCCTGTACCAATGTTTGTGCTTCATCTTTAGTAATCACACCAACATCGCCCAACATAGTTGCATGCGCAATGCTACCCTGAATATCCCAGTAATACAGTTTTTGATCAAAGCTAATGGAAGAATGAAAATCTTCCATTAGCTTGTCACTATCCTTGCTAAATCGTCCGCCCCACAGTTTTGCCATAGCAATGCCTCTCTTACTTATTAAGATTTTGCTTCATCAAAGCATTAACCTTCAATGGAAGGCCAAACAGGTTGATGAAACCTTCTGCGTCTGCCTGGTTATAGACTTCATCTTCACCAAAAGTAACGAATTCTTCGTTATAAAGAGAATATGGAGAAGTCATCCCAGCAGTGGTAACCTTACCCTTGTACAGTTTCAAGCGTACTTCGCCAGAGCAGGTTTCCTGAGTTTTATCAATGAATGCGTCGAGTGCTTCCTTCAATGGAGTGTACCAAAGGCCATCATATACCAACTGGGCGTATTTTACACCTGCAGTTGCTTTGAAAGCCATGGTATCACGATCCAAGGTCAAAGATTCCAACCCTTGGTGTGCAACATGTAGAATGGTGCCACCAGGGGTTTCATAAACGCCACGGGATTTCATACCAACCAAACGGTTTTCAACAATGTCAAGAATGCCGATACCGTGTTTTGCACCCAGTTCATTCAATTTTTCCAGCATAGCTAATGGAGCCAGTTCTTCTCCATTTAATTTTACAGCGTTCCCTTTTTCAAAAGTAAGGGTGATGTATTCTGGTTCATTTGGAGCATCTTCTGGACGATTGCAAATGAGATAAAGATCATCAAGTGGTTCATTAGCAGGATCTTCCAAGTCAGCCCCTTCATGAGACAGATGCAACACGTTGCGATCCATGCTATATGGGCGCTTTTTAGTAACCGGAACAGGAATATTATGTGCGTTAGCAAAATCAACTGCATCTTCGCGACTCTTGATATCCCAAATACGCCATGGAGCAATGATCTTTGTTGCAGGACTTAATGCTTTAATAGTTAATTCAAAACGCACCTGGTCGTTCCCTTTACCAGTTGCACCATGAGCAATATAATCAGCGCCTTCCTTTTGGGCAACTTCAACAAGAGCTTTTGCAATCAAAGGACGCGCGCAAGAGGTGCCAAGAAGATAACCGCCTTCATAAAGTGCACCAGAACGGATAACTGGATAAACATAATCACGAACAAATTCTTCTTTAAGATCAGCAATGTAAACTTTGCTTGCACCAGAAGCCAGAGCTTTGTCATGAACGACATTCAATTCGTCACCCTGACCAACATCCCCGCACACTGCGATAACCTCACAGTTATCATAATTTTCCTTCAGCCAAGGAATGATAATAGATGTATCAAGACCACCAGAATAAGCTAATACTACTTTCGACATGAATATTCCTCCTAATAATCAATTACATAATGCTAGCCATGATGGCTTTATGAGCATGCATACGGTTTTCAGCTTCATCAAAAATGACACTACGTGGATGTTCCAAA
This sequence comes from uncultured Peptococcaceae bacterium, assembly GCA_937922955.1. Taxonomy (GTDB): domain Bacteria; phylum Bacillota; class Peptococcia; order Peptococcales; family Peptococcaceae; genus UMGS1590. The sequence continues at coordinate 5,202 of CALAKO010000190.1, forward strand.
ACATCTTCAGTCACTTCATAACCACGATAAGCAGGCAGACAATGCATAAAGATTGCATCTTCTTTTGCCAAAGCAAACATCTCAGAATCAATCTGATAGCCGGCAAATGCTTTTGCGCGAGCCTCTTTCTCATCTTCTTGACCCATACTTGCCCATGTATCAGTATATACAATATCAGCATTTTTCACAACGGCTTTTGGATCATTTGTCAAAACCAGCTTACAATTGTTTTCATCTGCGATGCTTTGCGCATAAGCAACAATTTCTTCATTTGGTTTATAGCCATCTGGGGTAGCAATGCCAACATTCAGACCGCACTTTAACATACCAATCATCAAAGAATGGGTCATGTTGTTGCCATCACCAACATAGCAGAAATTCAGTCCTGCTAAATCCCCTTTTTGTTCTTTAATAGTAATCAAATCCGCGATAACTTGTGTTGGATGATAGGTATCTGTAAGGCCATTGATCACCGGAACATCTGCGTATTTTGCAAAAGCTTCTACTTCTGCCTGTTCATAAGTTCTAATTAAAATACCATCCACATAACGCGCCAACACGCGAGCAGTGTCTTGAACAGGTTCTCCACGACCAATTTGCAGATCTTTTGTGCTTAAAAATAACGCCTGTCCGCCAAGTTGATACATCCCAACTTCAAAAGAGACACGAGTACGCGTGGATGATTTCTGGAAAATCATCGCCAAAGACTTGCCCTGAAGATATGGATGAGGAATACCCTTCTTTTGTTTATCTTTTAAGTCCAGCCCTAGATCAACAATGGACATAATCTCTTCTCCAGTAAAATCACGCAATGTCAAAAAATCTCTACCTTTGAGGTTCATTGAGCTTCTCCTTTCAATTCACGACTATAAAATATGATGTTTTTAAATCCTACACACGCAGCAATATAATATGGACGAAGTTTAATATAGTCAATCTCATCAACCTGTAATGAAATGGGTTCTTCATCAGCGTTCAAAAACTTTATCAAACATTTATCATCTTGAACTTCGAAATCAACATTATACAGCCATCCACTTTCCGTAGTATCTTTGACTTTATATTTCAAGTTCACATATTTAAGCTTTCCCAACGATTCATAGATCATCTGATGTGCTGCTTCGATCATTTCATAGGGACCATCACAAATGATTTCTTTATCAATCATCTATCAACACCCCCTCGATATTACTGCACATGATCATTACTCCACTCTTTTCTAATTCTACCATCTTTTAAAAGTTTTTCGAGTTTTTCAGCATCACAAGACTGTAATACATCGCGATATTCAACAAGATGGCTAATAATTTCTTCTATCTCAGCTGAAAGATAATCGGCATTTCTCAAAAAAAGATCCGTCCACATTTTTTCATCGAGACGAGCTACACGTGTCAAGTCACGAAAACTTCCAGCACTATACCCTTCTTCACGAAGCATTGTTGGACTTTTTATATACGCACTAGAAACAATGTGCGCCAACTGAGAAGTATAAGATATGATTTGATCATGTGTTTCCGATGTCGAAGGAACCAGTTTGCGAAATCCTAACGCATATACATAATCCTCTAATATTTGCCAATCAATGCGATAATCAATATCGGGATCTTTAGTCATTACCAAACTGGCTCCTTGAAAAAGATTGACAAGAGAATGCTCATATCCAAATAACTCTCGACCTGCCATTGGGTGCATACCGATGTATTGCGGTCCATCGTTGTAGAAATACTCTCTAAAGCAAGCCATAATGTCTCTCTTTACGCCACAAACGTCTAAAACCAAACCATTCTTATTCATCAACTGATGATTTTCTTCAACAAATCGGATAATGTTTTTAGGGGTCATCGCCAAAATTGTAACGTCAGCATCTACAAGATCCGCTTCTCCCGCAATATAAGCGATGGATTTTTCATCCAACGCCAATGCCAACGTTTTATCGTCTTTGTCCATACCAACAACTTTTGCATCTGTATAGGCCGACAATGCTTTCGCAAGCGATCCACCGATAAGCCCTAAACCTACGATGAGAACTTTCATCCCAACACCTTTTTCAAAATATCAATAGCCTGATCAATTTCATCTTTTGTGATCACAAGCGGTGGCACGAAACGCAGTACTTGTTTACCTGCTGTGCAAATCAATAACCCGGCATCAGCAGCTGCCGAAACAATATCGCCTGGTTTATACTCGTCAGCTAATAATAGGCCTAACATTAACCCACGTCCGCGTACCTCAAGAACTTTTTGTCCATCCACGCATTCAGTGAGACGTTCTGCAAAGTATGCGCCTTTTTCTTGAACTTCAGCAAGAAACGCTTCGTCAAATATAATATCGGCCACTGCACAAGCGGTATGTGCAGCCAATGGGTTGCCGCCAAAAGTGGATGCATGATCTCCCGGATTAAACGCAGCCGCAACATTATCTTTTGCCAACATCGCTCCCATTGGAACACCACCAGCAATCGCTTTTGCCATTGTTACAATGTCCGGATGGAGGTCATATTTTTGATGCGCAAATGCATACCCAGTACGTCCCATACCAGTTTGAACTTCATCGATGATAAATAGAATATCTTTTTCTTGGCATACTGCCTCAACATGCTTCAGGTATTCCTCACTAAGTTCGATAATTCCGGCTTCACCTTGAATAACCTCTAACATAATCGCACAAGTATCATCATCAATCAATTGATCCAGCATTTCAATATTATTTGCTTCAGTATACTTAAAACCTTCTGGTAGCGGAGCAAATCCATTTTGATATTTTGTTTGGCCAGTTGCTTTCAGTGCTCCAAGTGTACGACCATGGAAAGATTGAACCATGGAAATAATTGTGCTGCGCCCATTGCCATATTTTCTTGCCAATTTGATCGCGGATTCATTAGCCTCCGCACCACTGTTACAGAAGAACGCTTTTCCAAGGCCACTAGTTTTACACAGCTTCTCAGCTAATTCGATCTGTGGAATATTCCAATACAAATTTGAAATATGTATTAAGGTTTCTGCCTGCTCTTGAAGAGCTTTTACGACAGCTGGATGACCATATCCTAAACTGTTTACAGCAATACCACTTACCATATCAATATATTCTTTACCGGTGTTATCGGTTAGACGAACGCCGTCTCCTTTAGTAATAACAATCGGCGCCTGACTATAGGTCCCCATAATATACTTCTGACCTTTTTCGATCATACTATTATTCATTTTGACACCCTCCTACAACCATGGTTCCAACACCATCGTCTGTAAATAATTCGAGCAGCAAACTATGCTGCATTTGTCCATTAATAATATGTGCACTCTGCACACCATTTTGAATAGCATGTTTACAACATGCGGCCTTCGGAATCATTCCGCCATATATTACACCATCGCGTTCCAGCTCATCAAGCTTTTGAGTTGTTACTTTACTGATTCGAGAGCCATCTTGATCTAAAATGCCATCAGTATCTGTTAATAAGAAAAACTTGTCAGCTTTTAACGCTGCTGCAACAGCAGCGGCAGCAGTATCACCATTTATATTATAACGGCCTCCATGTTCATCAAGACCTATTGGCGAAATAACCGGAATGTATTCCTTACTTAAGGCGTTTCTGATGAGCTCAGGACGAATTTCTGTAATTTCACCAACGTATCCTAAGTCAACCAACTCATGCTCTTTATTATAGTGTAACTTCTTTTTAGCTTGAATCGTTCCACCGTCAATCCCACTTAAGCCAACAGCGTTCCCGCCATGTTTCTGCAACAAAGCAACAATTTCTTGGTTTACTTTGCCAATCAGAACCATTTGAGCAATTTCTAATACTTCACTATCAGTGACCCGAAGTCCATCAACAAATTTACACTGATAATTTTCTTTTTCAAGCCAATAATTGATATCTGGACCGCCGCCATGCACGAGAATAGGGTTCATGCCAACAAAACGCATCAAGACGATGTCAGAAATAACCTTTTCCCGCATTTCTTTATCAATCATCGCATGACCACCATACTTAATAACGATGGTAGTACCGTAGAACTTTTTTATGTAAGGCAGTGCTTCAACAAGAACCTCTGCCGTATGATTTCCAAATTCCATTATTTTAACTCCTGTAATCCGCGTTAATACTTACGTAATCATGTGTAAGATCGCAACCCCATCCAGTTGCTTCTGCAGCTCCTTCATGCAAATCAATAAGTACATCAATCGTGTCTTTTGAAAGAATATCGAGTGCCTTTTCTTCATCAAAAGACAATCCCTGGCCATTTTGAGCAACAAGAACGTCTCCAATGTAAATATCCATTTTATATGGATCAAACACAGCTCCCGAATATCCTGCAGCACATGCTATACGCCCCCAATTGGCATCACGACCGTACATTGCAGCTTTAACAAGACTTGATGACACAACAGCACGAGCAATTGTCTTTGCATCAGTCGTAGTAGGAGCATTAATAACTTTAACTGCAAATAGATTTGTTGCACCTTCACCATCGGCAACAATCTGTTTGGCTAAACTTACACAGATTTCTTTTAACGCAGTCGCAAACAACTCATAATCATCGTTTTCGAGAGCATCAATGACCGCATTTCCAGCAAGACCGTTTGCCAGCACGGTTACCATATCATTTGTTGAAGTATCGCCATCTACAGAAATCATATTAAAACTGTCTCCAATGGCATCACTTAATGCCTTTTGCAATACTTCAGACGTAATAGCTGCATCACAGAATACAAAGCCGAGCATGGTTGACATATTTGGATGAATCATTCCGGCGCCTTTACACATTCCCCAAAAGCAGACTTCTTTACCAGCGATATTAATTGTTGTCGACGCAGTTTTGGGAACCGTATCTGTTGTCATAATACCACGTGATGCCAATTCTGCACTTTCATTTAATGGCTTCAATGCATCTTTTGCCATATCAATGCCTGCATTAATCGTTTCAACAGGAAGCGGCATACCAATCACCCCTGTGGATGCAACAATGGTATGATTCTCATCCAGTTCAAAAGTTTCAGCTAGTTTTTTTGCAACCGATTCAGCATCAATAATTCCTTGCTTACCCATTGCCGCATTTGCAATCCCACTGTTAATAACAACCGCCTGAGCCATGCCATCGGATTCCAAATGTTTTTTTGTCACTTGAAGTGGCGCTGCTTGAAACAGATTATTTGTATAAACAGCAGCTGCCGATGCAGCAACATCGGACACTACCACGGTCAAATCATCTTTTGCTTTTTTTATACCACAATGAAGGCCGCAAGCCGAGTAGCCTTTCGGATAGTTGATCATATTTTTACTCTCCTTTATAATTATGGACAAAGAGGAAACTGCTCTAATCCCTGTGTTTCAGGGAAACCACATAAAATATTCATATTTTGCACAGCCTGCCCACTTGCGCCCTTTACAATATTGTCGATTGCTGCGCAAATAACAAGCGTCGTATCATTTACGTGATGAAGTGATAAATCGCAGAAATTAGACCCCATCACCTGCTTTGTTGCAGCGTACTCGCCCAAAGGTCGCACTCGGACAAATGGTTCTTGATCGTAGAACGCATGATACATTTCATTTATTTGCTCTATGGTACACGCATGATTCAATCGAACCGTTAATGTTGACAGAATACCTCGATTAATCGGAGCCAGATGTGGATTAAATACCAAACCAACCTGGTCACCATACAACTCATTCAACTCCTGCACAATTTCTGGAAGATGTCGATGTTTACCAATATTATAGGCAACAACATTTTCATTGACATTAACAAAATGAGATGTTTCTTTCAGCGACTTCCCTGCACCAGTTAAGCCTGAATCGCTGTCTGCTACAACAAGCGAAGGATTAAGCAACTTTTCTTTACAAAGAGGGGCTAACCCCAAAATAATACTGGTTGGAAAACAACCTGGATTTGCAACTAAATTACTGTTCCGAATACGTTCTCTATGAAGTTCCGGCAACCCATAAACCGTTTTAGACATCCAATCAGGGCAGGCATGATCTGCGCCATACCATTCTTCATAAACGACAGGATCATTTAGGCGAAAATCAGCACCTAAATCAATGACTTTAATGCCCAAGTCAATAAGATTTTTTGCATACTCTGATGACGTGCCATGTGGTAATGCAAGAAAAACCACATCACACTCTTTATAATTACTGATGTCCAAGTCACAAAACTTTGCATCTGTCAATTTTAACACACTTTTGTGTAGGTCTGAAACAGCACCACTAGTACTACGCGCACCAATAGCCGCTAAATTAACCCCACCATGCCCCAATAAAAGTCTTATCAATTCGGAGCCTGTATACCCAGTTGCTCCAATAATTCCAACATTTATCATGATAGCACCTCCAACGAATGATATTATTATACAACCACTTGCATATTTATGCAACACCTTTTACATTACGAAAGGAACTGATTTTATGAAACACCCATCTATTCTCATCCTCGTTTCATCAAATGATAAGACTGCAAAAACGTCCCTTAATAAGCTACTTCCTACGTTTCAGGATATCGCACCAGCTACAATTCTGGATGTCGACAATTTTGATGAATACCTGAAAATCTTGTATAATTGTGCGAACGATTTCTATTGTAAAACGATTATTGCCATAGGTAAAGTATTTTATGACCGTTATTGCAACATAATGATAGAAAAATCCAGTCTCCTCTTTGATCAACCCCATCCCATCTCAAAACCAAAACCTGAGCTCAAATACTTTCGTCTCAATGCCTCCACCCATTTTTTATCTCTCATCAATGCATCTATACATCACTCTGGCCTACTTTCTATTCTTGAACAATATTTTGATATTATAAATGATTCTTGTCTCTTCTCATTATCGTCTCAAGTTGGAACGCTTCTAAACAAGCATCATTTAACCATTGCAAGCGGAGAAAGTTGTACTGGCGGCTTGTTAACTAAAGTTCTTACTGATATTCCTGGTTCTTCTTCCTATGTCCTTGGGGGGATCTGCACCTATACGGCATACGAAAAACAGCATATATTAGAGGTTTCTCAAGAAACTCTCACGTCTTATGGCATCGTATCTTCAGAAACAGCTGAAGCCATGTCTCGTGGCGTACAAAAACTATTCAAATCAAATATTGCTGTTTCAACCACTGGTGTAGCTGGTCCAGGTGCTGATTCGGATGGAAATCCGGAAGGACTGGTTTATATTGGTTTGACAATAAATGATTATTGTAAGACTTATAAATATTCAGCCCCATTGCATACATATTTATTAGACCGAGATACAATCCGAAAAAGTTGCGTCATATTCATTCTGCAGAAAATTGTGGATACATTAAAACAGCTTTATCTATAAAAATAGGACGGGAACGAATTACAATTCGTTCCCGTCCTATTTTTTTATTCAGCAGAATCAACAAGAGAAGCATTTTCCTCCGTTGAAGAAGCGGCATCTTGTGAATTCTCGCTATCTGTAGCCGCAGATGAATCATTGCTTTCACTAGAAGCACTGCTATCTTGTGTATCCTCAGCCATTTGGGCTTCAGCTTCTTCGATCAATTTATCAGGATTGTAATCATCAGAAAGATATTCAATAGTAGCCTCCTGTTTCAATTGATCCATCATGTCATAATATTTTGTCTGAACTTCTTGATTCGTTAATTGTTCTGTTAATTCGTCCTTGACTTCATCAAAAGTTTGATGATGTGCCGTCTGCTTATCTTCACACAAAATCACATGATATCCATAACTTGTTTCAACAGGTTCTTCTGTGTATTGACCAACTTCCAATGCAAAAGCTGCATCAGAAAACTCGGTAATCATTTCATCTGCTGTGAAATATCCTAATTCGCCACCTTGTTGCGCCGTAGCAGAATCCGTACTATATTCTTTTGCCAGTTCAGAAAAATCTGCACCCTCATCTAATTGTTTGATGATGTCTTCAGCTGTTTCTTTGTCTTCAACAAGAATATGTTTCGCCTTAACTTGATCTGCAACATCGAATTGATCACTGTTTTCATTATAATACGATTCAGCATCGACAGTAATATCCGATTTGATCAACTCAATATATTTATCGTAATAAAGCTTTTCTTCAATCATTCTATCAAGCATTTCATCGCTGACGTTATATTCATCGAGATATGCCTGAAGATTTTCTTCGGAACCATAGGTTTGGTCGATAAGATCCTGTCTAAAAGACTTTTTCTCATCATCAGTTATTTCAATTCCTTTGTTTTTTGCATCTTGTACCATCAGTTCGGTTTCGACTAACCCACTAATAATTTGACTTTTATAGTAACCAGAATACGTATCATCACTTTCTAATTGATTTTGCTGAAATATCTGATTAATTCTCGCATCGACATAATTTTTAGTTAATGCCGTATCATTAACCTTAATTACATCTTCACCACCCATATCATCATTCGAACTGCACCCAGCAAACAATCCAGCCGCCATCACAGTCGCCAAAAGCATCGCTAATGCTTTCTTCAAAATAATCACGCTCCTAAAAAATCATTACCTCATCTATTATACTGACTGATTTATCTACTGACAATCTCTTTAATATCATTGACAACAAGTTTTAATGAATCTAATAATTTGCTCGAATTTGTTACTTTTGCCACATCCATAACAACATAGGTTTCTTCGTCAATATTTTTTAACATTAAACGACCAAAGCTATGCGCAACGTAAGAGAGTAATTGCTGAATATCGAATTCGAAAGATGGATCGATTTTTATATATACATTGCTCTTCCGCTGTTTAATGGAAACTATTCCGGCTTGCCCTGCCAACTGCTTTAATGAAATCAAGCTTAATAGATTCATTACTGGTTTTTCTGGTTCGCCAAATCGGTCAATTAATTCATCCAGCATATCA
>CALAKO010000191.1 GCA_937922955.1 uncultured Peptococcaceae bacterium
AATCTGCGGTAAAAAATCATGGATTTATGGCTTGACTTTTATTAGCAGGTCTTTCTTTTTAAAACCAGATAATACCCGATCGTTTATAATGAAAATTGTATCATTATTTGTTTTTTCAGTCAATTTCACTCTGCATGGACGCATAGAACACACGCCCCACAGCACAGTCTCGATGTTTGAGCTCAAGCATCTGCACCGAAGGCGCTTAGCAAAAAATTGGGGAGCATTTCCAACGATGCAGCCATCAAAATGCTCCCCAATATCTATCCTGCGATGGTTTTGGGAATGGTCGTTTTTGGCCGCATACAAAAAGGGCTGCCGTTGCAGCCCCTTCCTCTGTCATTACTCCTCAATGGCTTCTGCGGCATGGTCGCAAACCAGCGTCATGGCGCCGGTGTAGCTGTCCATCACATAGCCAGTCACATGCACATCTTTTGGCACCAGCGGATGGTTAACAACAACCTCCACCGACTCAGCGACGGATTTTTCCACGGTTTCAAAACCCGCCAGCCAGCGCTCAAAATTGACCCCACAGTAACGCATGAGATCAATGGCCTTTTGACGCACACCGCGTTTTTTCATTTCTTCGATCATATGCTCGCAGTCGATATGACTGACGCCGCAGTCGGTATGCCCAATGACCATGATTTCTTCCACACCCAGCTCATAAATGGCGACCAAAAGGCTTCGCATGGCACTGCCGAATGGGCTGGAAATAACACCACCAGCGTTTTTGATGATTTTCGCATCGCCGTTTTTGATGCCCAGCGCCGCCGGTAACAGTTCAATAAGCCGCGTGTCCATACAGGTCACAATAGCCAGCTTTTTGTTCGGATATTTATCGGTGGCAAATTGTTCATACTCTTTGTTGGCGACAAATTGTTCATTGTATGCGAGAATCTCTTCGATCATTGACGTTCCTTCCTTTTCCTACAAAATAGATTCTGCGCGCAGCAGAATTTTTCTTTCTAGTGTAGAACAAAGCCTGCGATTTTTCAAGGCACGATGCCTGCACCAAAAAATACTGATGCATGGTCACTTTTTCCCATCACGCGGCTGCAGCATCTTTGCAATTTCTTCTGTTCTTGTTATGATGGTGATGGTGCGCGCTTTGGCGCAGCGCTTTTCATTTTTCAGAAAGGTTGAACGCGGTTCGTTGTGAACCACGTTGTTATTGATAAATCATGTCCCACACTCATTCCACCGAACGACTGCTGGATGAAACCAGCATCCGCACCCTCATTCTCCAACTTGGCATTCCTGCCATGCTGGGTCAGTTCTTCAACATCCTTTACAGCATCGTCGACCGCATTTTCGTCGGCAAAATTCCCGGCATCGGCGAAACAGCACTGGCCAGCATTGGCGTTTGCGCACCGGCGCTGACCGCCATTTCCGCCTTTGCCTACATGGTCGGCATCGGTGGCGCATCGAGCCTGAGCATCTGTCTGGGTCGGAAGGACCCACAGCGCGCCAAAGCGATGCTCGGCAACGCCGTTTTTCTGCTTGTGGTGATCTCGCTCGCTGTCACGGCGCTGCTGCTTCTGTTTAAGCAACCACTGCTCTATCTGTTGGGCTGCAGCGACACCATGTACCCTTATGCATCCAGCTATTTCACCCTCTATGTGCTCGGCACGTTGGCGGCGTTGATGGGCACCGGAATGAATCAATTCCTGCTGGCACAGGGCTTTGCCCGCGAAGGCATGATTTCGGTGGTGCTGGGCGCAGTGGTCAACGCCTGCCTGGACCCGCTGTTGATTTTTGGCTGCGGCATGGGCATTGCCGGAGCCGCCGTCGCAACAGTGGCCGCACAATGCTGTATGGCGCTCTACGTCATCGGGCGACTCCGCAGCGCCAAAGTGCCCATCCGCTTCCATATCTGCCGCCCTCAGTGGGCGCTCTGTCGGCGCATTCTCACCATCGGCTCGATGTCTTTCCTGATTACGATTCTGGACAATCTCATCATCATCCTGCTCAACATCATGCTGCGCCAATACGGCGGCGCCAGCGGCGACCAACTGATTACCTGCGCCACCGTTGTGCAGAGCTTCCTGACCATCGTGTTCTGTCCAGCGCAAGGCATCATCACCGGCTGCAGCACCATTTTCAGCTACCACTACGGCGCCGGCCATTATCAAAAGATTCGTCAGACCTTTCTCGGCGTCTTTGTGCTCTGTGCGCTCTACATCGGCGCGCTGCAGATCGCTGTGCAGCTTGCACCCCAGGTTTTCGTCGGGCTCTTTCTTCCAGAAGGCACACTGAGCCAACATGCCGCCGACAGCCTGCGCCTCTACACGCTGGCACTGCTCGGCGTGGCGGTGCAGTATGCGCTGGTCGACGGCCTCACCGCCATGGGCAAGATTCGCTGGGCCTTTCCCCTCTCGATCTTCCGCAAGCTGATCTACGTCCTCTGCATCTTTCTACTGCCGACCGTAATGGACATTCGCTACATTTTCTCAGCAGGCAGCATCTCCGACGCCATCGGCGCCACCTTCAGTGCCATCGTCTTTTTTCTCGTCATCGTCCCGCGCTTGAAGAAAGAATTGTCAGCATCCGCTCCCGAGAACGCTCCTAAACCCACCGTTCCATAAAAAAATGGCTCTTCACGAATTTCGGTTGGAAAATAAAATAACTACACAAAAACACGAGC
>CALAKO010000192.1 GCA_937922955.1 uncultured Peptococcaceae bacterium
CGTCGTTCAAACGTTGAAGGCGCTCCTTTTTTATATCCAATGGAATTTGATCCTCAAATTTTTCAGCAGCAGTTCCTGGACGCTTAGAGTAAATGAAAGAGAAAGCATTGTCAAAGCCAACAGTTTCAACAAGATCTACTGTTTCCATAAACTGTTCTTCGGTTTCGCCTGGAAATCCAACAATAATATCTGTTGTAAGAGCAACGTCTGGAATAGCTTCGCGCATCGCTCGAACAATTTCGAGATAATGTTCTCTCGTATATTTTCGATTCATACGACGCAAAACCTCATTCGACCCTGACTGCACAGGCAGATGAAGTGAGTGGCATATGTGTTTGCTGTTTTTGATCACATCAATGAGTTCCAATGAAAAATCTTTTGGGTGAGATGTCATGAAACGAATTCTCTCTATACCCGGAATATCGTCGATTTCTTTTAACAAAGAAGCAAAAGAAATTGGTTCAGCAAAGTCGTTGCCATATGAATCCACATTTTGACCCAGAAGCATCACTTCAACGACGCCATCTTCAACAAGACGACGCACTTCAGCGACGATATCTTCTCTTTTTCTGCTGCGCTCACGACCTCGAACATATGGTACGATGCAATACGTACAAAAATTATTGCATCCATACATAATATTGACAAAAGCCTTGAAAGGGTATTCTCGGCTAGATGGTAATTGAAGATCGGCACTTGAATCTTCATCCACAATCTCATAAACCGGCTGTCCGTTCTTTTCAATCTTTTCTAGATACTCTGGAAGTCGGTTCATATTGTTTGTCCCGAACATCAAATTGACAAACGGACATGCGTGAAGAATCTTTGGTACGATATTTTTCTGTTGAATCATACAACCGCAAACACCAACAATCAGCGAGGGCTTTTTTTCTTTGATTTTTTTTAATGATCCCAGCATGCTTAAAACCTTGCTCTCAGCTTTCTCGCGAATGCAGCAAGTATTAAGCAGTATAAAATCTGCTTCTTTTATGTCTTTTGTCGGAACATAAAACCGTTCTTCCAGCAAACCAGCCATAACTTCTGAGTCGTGCTCATTCATTTGACAGCCAAAAGTTTGAATAAAGAACTTTTTGTACATTACATTTTTCCTACTTCAGCAAAAGCGAGATCGGCAGCCGCCAACGCCTTGTCAAGATCTTCCTGAGTATGTGCTGCAGAAAGGAACCAGCATTCAAATTGAGATGGTGGCAGATGAACCCCATTTTCCAACATAACACTAAAGAATTTGGCAAATTTTTCCGTGTTGGACGTTGTTGCGTCAGCATAGCAAGTAACAGGCTTATCCGTAAAGAAAACGGTTAACAATGAACCAAATTGATTCACAGTAACATCAACACCGTGTTTTGCCGCAAGCTCACGCAGACCACTGGCTAATGCTGCCCCCATTTGTGCAAGAGCGTCGTATGGCTGTTCTTGCTTCAATACGGACAGTGCTGCATATCCTGCAGACATTGCCAACGGATTACCAGACAGAGTTCCTGCCTGATATACAGGACCGGATGGTGATAAGCATTCCATAATTTCTTTTTTACCACCAAAGGCACCTACAGGAAGTCCACCACCAATGATCTTGCCTAGACAGGTCAAATCTGGCATCACATTAAAGACTTTCTGAGCACCGCCGTCGCTAGCGCGGAATCCCGAAATTACTTCATCAAAAATCAGCACAGCGCCATATTCTGTTGTCAGTTGACGCAAGCCTTCCAAAAAGCCTTCTTGAGGCATAATTAACCCCATATTGCCTGGAATTGGTTCTACAATAACAGCAGCAATCTCCTGTGGATGTTGTTCAAACAAGGCTTTAACGCTATCAAGATCGTTATATTTAGCAACGAGTGTCTCTTTTGCAACATCAGCAGGTACGCCAGGGCTTGAAGGTACACCAAATGTCATCGCACCAGAACCAGCATTAATCAATAAATGGTCTGCGTGACCATGATAGCAACCTTCAAACTTAATGATAAAGTCACGCTTGGTATAGCCACGAGCCAATCGCAGCGCACTCATTGTTGCTTCAGTACCAGAAGATACCATACGCACCATATCCACTGATGGAATTAATTCGCAAATCAATTCTGCCATCTTTGTTTCAAGTACAGTCGGCATACCAAACGTGGTCCCATGTTCCAATGTTTGCTGAATGGCTTCAACAACCTTTGGATGACGATGACCAAGAATCAACGGTCCCCAAGAGCAGACAAAATCGACATAGGTTTGTCCATCAATGTCTGTAATATGAGCTTTTTCACCGTGCTGAACAAAAACAGGCGTTTCTCCAACAGCTTTAAATGCTCGAACAGGACTATTGACGCCCCCAGGAATGACTTGCTGTGCTTCGCTAAAAGCAGATTTTGATTGTTCAAATTGATAAGACATGATCATTTCTCCTTTAACCAATTTCCAAGATCAATAGCATGATATGTAATGACCATTTTTGCACCAGCACGTTTGAAAGCATTCATGATTTCAAGAACAATTGTTTTTTCATCAATCCAGCCATTTTGAGCTGCTGCTTTAACCATGGAGTATTCAGCGCTGACATTATAAGCAACAACAGGAACAAAGGTATTTTCACGCGCCATTGAGATGAGGTCTAAATACGCCAGACTTGGTTTCACAATAACCATATCTGCGCCCTCTTCAATGTCAAGAGCGATCTCCTGCATAGCTTGTCGAGAACCAGAAGCAGGATCCATCTGATAACTTTTGCGATCCCCAAAATGTGGTGCCGATTCTGCCGCATCACGAAACGGACCATAAAAACCCGACGCATATTTTACAGCATGCGCCATGATGATAACGTCTTTATAACCAGCTTCATCCAACGCATCACGAATCACACTGATACGGCCATCCATCATATCTGATGGAGCTAAAATATCCGCCCCGGCTTTTGCATGACTTACGGCAATCTTCGCCAATAATTCAAGTGTCGAATCGTTATCAACCGTCTCACCCTTGATAATACCGCAATGTCCATGACTGGTATATTCACACATACAAACATCCGTCGAAATCACCAGCTCAGGATAGTTGGCTCGAACAAGACGGACCGCCTGCTGAATAATGCCTTCGTCATTGTATGCTTCTGAACCACATTCGTCTTTTTTAGCAGGAATACCAAACAGCATGATAGCGATCACACCCGCATCCACTGCACGCTGTACTTCTTCCAATAAATGATCTAAAGAAAACTGGTAAATCCCAGGCATTGAAGAAATTTCCTTTTTAATATCTTCACCTTCAATGACAAAAATTGGATAAATATAGTCG
>CALAKO010000193.1 GCA_937922955.1 uncultured Peptococcaceae bacterium
GCACAGTTGTACAAATCTTTCCGCCCACTCGCTAGAAGATGCGGCATGAAAGTGGTGATAGGTAGCCAGCGTTTTACGAGAAACCATGCCTTCGCAGAGAACATCTCCTTCTTTTGCAATGCCTTTGCCACGTTCTGTAATGAATCCATACTGAATTTGAGCGTTTTCTGGAAAATGTACGCGTGAATGATGGAATTCATGCCCCACAACGTGAGCATTTTCTGCAAAATACGGGTTCGCTGCGGTCGCTTTCTGAAAAGCGTACCCCAAACCTACCGGACGTTTTTCCATGGCCACTGAACAGTCAAAAACACCAGCCATTTGGTAGTGATTATTTTCACTTATTAATTCTTTTGCCAGATACATCAATCCGCCACATTCCGCATAAATCGGCATGTCATTTTCTGAAGCAGCTTTCACTGCCTCTCGCATAGCCCGGTTGGCTTCCAGTTCTTTGGCGAACACTTCCGGAAAACCGCCGCCAATATAAAGGCCATCCAATTCTGGCAAGGTGTCTGTCATAGCATCAAGTGGCACCAGCTCTGCTCCTTCGTTTTCCAAAGCTTCGAGGTTTTCTGGATAATAAAAGCTGAACGCACGATCACGGAAGGCACCAATGCGCACACGTTCCTCTATAATCTCTTTTTGTTGCTGAGGCAGCGGATCAACCAGCGGCGGTGCGGCTTTGGCGAGCTCAAGAAGACGATCAATGTCCACATTATCCTGTACCAGCTTGGCCAATCCATCAATGCGTGCCTGCAACGCATCTTGCTCAGACGCCGGAATCAAGCCAAGATGGCGGTCTGGAATCTCCACATCATTGGCTTTTGGCAGTGCACCTAAAAGCGGCACATCGCAGTATTCTTCGATGGATTTCTGCATGATGTTTAAATGTCGCGGGCGCGCCACTTTATTGAGAACCACCCCCGCGAACTGAATGCGCTTATCAAAATTCACCACACCATTGATGATGGCCGCTACACTGCGCGTGATTCGGGTAGTGTTGACAACCAGTACCACCGGCGCCTGCAGCGTGCGCGCCAACTCTGCCGTACTGTTGCTGCCTTCCCAGTTTAAGCCATCGAATATCCCCATAGCGCCTTCAACAATTGCAATGTCTTTATTGGCGGCATGCATGCAGAAAGAATGAAGAATCTGCTCTTTCGTCATCATCACCGCATCCAGATTGCGACATGGAATACCACTGGCAAAGGTGGACCAACTTGGGTCAATATAATCCGGCCCTTTCTTGAAGCCCTGCAGCAAAAGACCACGTTCCCGAAGGGCTCGTTGGAGCCCGATGGTGAACGTGGTCTTGCCAGAGCGCCCCTGCACCGCTGCTACAGCAAGCCGCGGAATATGAATCATATGTGTTTGCTCTGATTGTGTATTCATAAGCTTAACCTGCTACGATATTAACGAGTTTACCTGGAACGACGATGGTCTTGCGCACCGTTTTACCAGCAATGGCATCCTGCACCTTCTGTTCCTGCATGGCCTTTTCGATAATCGCCTCTTTATCAAGGTCATTGGCAACAACAATACGTGCTTTGAGTTTGCCGTTCACCTGAACAGCCAGTTCCACTTCGTCAACCTTAAGAGCGGATTCGTCAATCTCAGGCCATTTCTGAAGATGAATGCTTTCACTGTGGCCTGTTTTTGCCCACATTTCTTCAGCAATATGAGGGGTGATTGGAGCCAATAACAACATAAGTGCTTCGATGGCTTCCTGAACAGCAGGCGTTACCTTCTGGCCGCTGGTTTCTCTGAAATGATAGAGTCCATTGACCATTTCCATAATGGCAGAGATGGCCGTATTGAAGTTAAAGCGTTTGGAAATATCTTCTGTTACACGCTTAATGGTTGTATGCGTTAAGCGGCGAAGGTCTTTTTCTTCCGCTTCGTTAACAGTTCCTTTTTCATCTTCAAGGTAATATTCAACCACCAAGCGCCATACACGGTTGAGGAAACGATAGCAGCCTTCCACTGCACGATCGTTCCATTCCAAATCGCGATCTGGTGGAGCCGCAAAAAGAATGAAGAGGCGCGCTGTGTCAGCACCGTACTGATTGAGAATGTCTTCTGGAGAAACAATATTTCCCTTTGACTTACTCATCTTAGCACCGTCTTTGAGTACCATCCCCTGTGTCAGCAGATTGCGGAATGGTTCATCGGTACCACACATGCCAAAGTCATGGAATACTTTGGTAAAGAAACGCGCATACAACAGGTGGAGAATCGCATGTTCAACACCGCCAATGTATTGGTCAACACCATTTTCCATCCAGAAATCAGCTTTATCTTTGGTGAATGGCTGTTCGGTGTTGTGTGGGTCACAATAGCGCAGGAAATACCAGCTGGAGCACACAAAGGTATCCATGGTATCGGTTTCACGACGTGCTGGTTTACCGCAGATTGGGCAGGTTGTTTCCACGAAGTCTTTGACATAGGTCAGTGGAGATTCACCAGTTGGCTTGAACTTAACATCTTCAGGCAACATCACAGGCAGCTGATCTTCTGGAACAGGCACAGCGCCGCAA
Source organism: uncultured Peptococcaceae bacterium (assembly GCA_937922955.1). Lineage (GTDB taxonomy): Bacteria > Bacillota > Peptococcia > Peptococcales > Peptococcaceae > UMGS1590. The sequence goes on from CALAKO010000193.1 coordinate 2,541, forward strand.
TCGTCGCAATAGATGATCGGGATTGGTGCACCCCAATAACGCTGACGAGAGATTAACCAGTCACGCAGACGGAAGTTCACCGTCGCATGGCCAGCGCCCATTTCATCCAGCTTGGCAACAATGCCACGTCCAGCTTCAACGTTCTTCATGCCATCAAATTCACCAGAATTGACCATGACGCCTTCTTCAGTATAAGCAGTTTCCATTTCGTCAACGCTCAGCACATGGTCTTCTGGTGTAACAACAACAATAATTGGCAGATCATATTTCTTTGCAAACATGAAGTCACGTTCATCGCTGGCTGGAACACCCATAACAGCACCAGTACCATATTCATAAATGACATAGTTGCCGACAAAAATTGGCACTTTGGCACCATTGATTGGGTTGATGGCATAGGCGCCAGTGAACATACCTTCTTTTTCTGTTTCGGTGGAGGTGCGTTCGATTTCGCTCATCTTTGTGATGCGATCAACAAAAGCTTCAACGTCTGCTTTTTCCTTCTTATCAGCAATCAGCTTTTCCACCAGAGGATGTTCTGGTGCAAACACCACATAGGTCACCCCATAGAGGGTATCTGGACGGGTGGTAAACACTTCGAAGGGTTCGCCGATTTCGGTATCAAAGGTAATCATAGCCCCTTCGGAACGACCAATCCAGTTTTCCTGCATGACTTTAACCTTATTTGGCCAGCCTTCCAGCTTGTCCAGGTCATCCAACAAACGCTGTGCGTAATCGGTAATCTTGAAGAACCATTGATCCAAAGATTTCTTTTCAACGACAGAGTCGCAGCGTTCGCACTTACCGTCAACAACCTGTTCATTAGCCAATACGGTTGCACAGCCTGGGCACCAGTTAACATTGGCATTCTTCTTATAAGCGAGGTTATGTTTATACAGCTGCAGGAAAATCCACTGAGTCCAGCGATAATAGTCTGGCATGCAGGTCGTCACTTCACGGTCCCAGTCAAAACTGAGGCCCAAAGCTTTAAACTGACGCTTCATGTTGGCAATATTTTCCTTGGTCCATTTTGCCGGTGGAATGCCATGCTTGATGGCAGCATTTTCTGCTGGCAGACCAAAGGAATCCCAACCCATTGGATGCAACACGTTATAGCCGTGCATGGTTTTAAAACGTGCAATAACATCCCCGATGGAATAGTTGCGCACATGTCCCATATGCAAATTACCAGATGGATATGGGAACATCTCCAGGCAGTAATAATTTGGCTTGCGGCTGTCATCAGCACGATACATATCAGCTTCCTGCCATTTCTGCTGCCATGTAGATTCTATTTTCTTGAAATCGTATTGTTCTTTCATTTTAAAAAGCCCTTTCTTTTTCTCCCTGTGTACTATAACAATGGAAGAATTCACTAATCAATATTATATAAATTCTCGCTGCCATCGTCAACGGTCGAGACCTTTAGATAAAAAAAATCATCGCAGGAAAGAACATTTTTCAGATGAACCATTGTTTCCCTGCGATCCTTTTATTCCTTGCCTTGCAGCAAATGCTCATCTCTCCATCTTCTTCGTGTTCTAAATACAAAAACGCGCAGCGATTGCTCGCTGCGCGCTGTATCGTTTTATTTCTTATACCTTTGGATGTGGATGGTTCCGGTATGCTGCTAGCTTGTCTTTAATTCTTTCTACCGTTTCATCACTGACGATGTGTTCAATGCGGCATGCATCTTCTTCTGCCGTTTCTTCAGAAACGCCAAAAACTTCGATAAGCATGTCTTTAAACAGGCGATGACGACCAGCAATGCTCTGTGCCTTTGCCAAACCCTCGTCGGTCAAATGGACAAACTTTCTGCCATCCATGTAAACCAGCCCTTTTTCCGTCAAAATCTTCATTGCCCGACTAACGCTTGGTTTTGAATAGTCCAGGTCACGTGCGATATCAATGCTTCTTACCTGACCCAACTGTTCTTTCAGACGCAGTATGGTTTCCAGATAATCTTCACCCGACTCGTATATTTCATTATTCATGGGAATCATCCTTTCTTATGCATCTTTTTTGCTGCCAGATATCCCGCTCTTTCAGGAGCGTTTTTACGGCGTACCACAGCAATAACAATCGATGCCACTATTGCAACGATACAAACCACCTGTGCCACGCGCAACGGCCCCAGCATCAGGCTGTCTGTACGAAATCCTTCAATGAAAAAGCGCCCTGCAGAGTAGTAAATAAAATACAACAATGCGATGTCGCCTTCTTTAAGTTTAGGACTTCGCGAAGCGAAAATCAACAGCAAAAAGCCTATGATGTCCCAGATACTCTCATAGAGAAAGGTTGGATGACGGTAGGCACCATCAATATACATGGCCCAAGGCACCACATCAGGACTCACTTCGTAGCCATACGCTTCCTGGTTGAAAAAGTTTCCCCATCGACCAATGGCTTGCCCCAAAATCAGATAGGGTGCAATAATATCTAAAAGCTGCCAAATCCGTAAGCGGTATTTCCAAGCACAGACGACAATGGCAATAATGCCGCCAATGACCCCGCCATGAATGGCCAATCCGCCGTGCCATGTCGCAATAATTTCACTTGGATGCTGACTGTAGTAATCCCACTCAAAAACGACATAATACAGACGCGCTCCAATCACCGCACAAATAATGCAGGCAATGATCAAATTTAAGAACTGATCCTCGTTGAGACCCTCCAGTTTCGCTTCGCGCAGAGACCCCCATACACCAATGAGGAACGCACAGGCAATAAGAATACCATACCAATGCACAGAAATCGGACCAAGTTCAAAAGCAATTGGATCCATTTAACTTCCTCTTCACAATGTCCGATTTAGGCACGCAGCTGCCCTTGGCAGTCACGTTCAATGGCTGCAATAATTTTGTCCATTTCAGCCTGAACCAAATCATCCGTCAACGTTTGCGCATCGCTTTGGAAAATGAAGGAGAACGCCACAGACTTTTTATCCAAGCCAACCTGAAGGCCTTCATAAACATCAAATACGCCGATCTTCTTGAGATAATTTGGCTCTGCGGCACGAATGGCTGCTTCAATTTTTCCAACTTCCATGCTTTTATCAACAACAACCGCCAGGTCACGAGGCATCGCTGGATAAATTGGGGTTGGTTCATAAACAGGAATCACTTCGCCAACGCCAATGAGGCCATCCATAGCAAGCTCAGCGGCATATACCGGCGCCTTGATATCATAATTTTTTACGACGAGTGGATGCAATTCCCCGAAAATCCCACAGCGTTTTTCACCAATATAAAGAGCAGCGGTGCGGCCTGGATGCCAGGTTGGATCATCTTTAACAGCTTCCACGTGCCAGTCGGCAATATGCAAGGAAGTCAGCAAGCTTTCGATGAGGCCCTTGAGATAGTAGAAATCATACGCTTTTTGCGCGCCAGTCCAATCTTTCTGAGTTTGGCCAGTAAGCCCAATGACAAGATGTTGTTCTTCTGTTGCCAGATTTTCCATGGTCAATGCATGATCGCTAGAAAAGACGGAACTGCATTCAAAGAAAGCGAGATCCTGCTGATGGTGATGCACGTTGTTGCTCATGGTATCAAGCAGACAAGGCAGAAGACTGGTACGCATCACGCTCATGTCTTCGCTGAGAGGGTTGGAGACCACAATCTGATTGCGGCGCACATCATCTTCGGCATAACGCAGAAGGTCACAATGCTTTTTGCTGATGAAGCTGTAGGTGACAATTTCGTCCAAGCCAAGACCCGCCAGAGTATTCTTCACATGATCGGTCAGGCGCTGTTTTGGTGTCAGAACACCTGCGTTGGTCGCCCCGAATGGCAGGGTTTCAGGAATCTTATCGTAACCGTAGAGACGAGCGATTTCTTCGATCAAATCTTCTGGAATAGAGATATCTGGACGATGGGATGGCACCTTCACAGTGAGGCTTTCTTCATCTTCTTCGAGAATCTCAAAGCCGAGATCAAGTAAATAGCCGCGCATTTCAGCGTATGGAATATCGGTGCCAAGCACATCGTTGGCTTTCTGATATTTCATGGACACAACCACTGGTTCGTGAGGGGTTGGGTATTCGTCAATCTGGCCAGCAACCAAGTGTGCACCGGAGGTTTCGCACATCAGGTTGGCAGCGCGCCAGCCAGCCAGAGCGGTTTCGTCGATGTTAACGTTCTTTTCAAAGCGCAAGGACGCTTCCGTGCGGAGGCCCAATGCAACGGCGGTGCGGCGCACATTAACAGCCTGGAAGCAAGCTGCTTCGATCATAACATCGGTGGTAGTGTCTTCCACTTCAGTGTTTTCGCCACCCATGACCCCAGCAATACCGATGGCACGTTCGCCGTCACAGATGAGAAGCATTTCATCTGTCAGCGCACGGTCCTGGCCATCGAGAGTGGTGATGTGTTCGCCAGCTTCTGCGGTACGAACGATGATTTCGTGACCAGCAAGGTTGGTGTAATCGTAAGCATGCAATGGCTGACCCAGTTCCATCATGACGTAGTTGGTAACGTCAACCAGGTTGGAGATTGGACGCATGCCGGCACATTGCAGGCGATGTTCCATCCAGAGAGGGGAACGGCCAATGGTAGCACCTTCAATCATTGTTCCTGTAAAACGATGGCAGAGTTCTGGTGCATTATTGGTGATTTTCATTTTGCTGTTGATGTCATCGCCGTCCTTAGTCGTGATTTCAATAGGACGAACTGGTTTCTTCAGCAAGGCACCCACTTCTCTGGCGATATTATACACGCTCAGGCAGTCACTGCGGTTTGGTGTTAAATCCACATCCAACACCCAGTCATTCATGCCCAGGTATTCCATAACGTCCACACCAAGCGGTGCGTCTTCAGGCAGCACACGAATGCCATCCTTATCCAGCGGGCAGACGAGGTCTTCTTCTACGCCAATTTCCTGCATGGAGCAAATCATCCCGTTGGATTCTTCGCCACGCAGCTTGGTAGCCTTAATCACCACATCACCAGGCAATACGGCTCCAACCTGCGCAAACATAACCTTTTGGCCAGCAGCCACGTTTGGTGCGCCGCAGACAACCTTAATCACATTTTCGCCATCGGTGGTCACCGTGCACACATGCAGATGATCGGAGTTTGGATGATTGTCGCAAGTCAGCACCTTCGCGACAACAACACCTTTCACACCTTTGTTCGTTGGTTCCACACCACCAATTTCAACGCCAGCGCGAGTAATGATTTCTGCCAATTCATAAGCAGATTGTTCAATATCAACGTATTCTTTTAACCAATTATATGAAACTAACATGCCAGCCTCCTATTAAAACTGTTTCAAGAAGCGTTCGTCGTTGGCAAACAGGAGACGCAAGTCATTGATGCCATAACGAAGCATTGCAATACGTTCTACACCCATCCCAAAGGCAAAACCGGTGACCTTTTCTGGATCATAGCCGCCAGCGCGAAGAACGTTTGGATGCACCATACCGCTGCCGAGGATTTCCAGCCAGCCGGTGTGAGAGCACACACGACAGCCCTTACCACCACAAGCCACACAGCTAATGTCAACCTCTGCAGATGGTTCGGTGAATGGGAAATAACTTGGACGCAAACGAATCTTTACATCCTGCCCAAACATTTCACGAGCAAATGTCAACAACACGCCTTTGAGGTCCGCCATGGTAATGTGTTCGTCAACGAGCAGCCCTTCGATCTGATGGAACATTGGAGAATGGGTGGCGTCGTCATCGCGGCGATACACGCGGCCTGGTGCAATAACTTTAACAGGCAGCTGACCGTTCATCCCTTCCATAGCATGAATCTGGCAGCCAGAAGTCTGCGTACGCAGCACAACCTTGTCATTGATATAGAACGTATCCTGCATATCACGTGCTGGATGATCCGGTGGCAGGTTCAGCGCTTCAAAATTGTAATAATCGCTCTCGATTTCCGGACCTTCTGCTATTTCAAAGCCAAGTCCAGTAAAGATGCGCTTAGCATCGTTGATTACCTGAGTCAGTGGATGCAAGTGGCCCTGCGGCATGCTGGCACCTGGCAGTGTAACGTCGAGGGTTTCAGCAGCAAGTTTGGCGTCCAGCGCCTTGGCACGTAAGTCCTCGGTCTTTTCTTCCAACGCATGGCTGATAGCGTCACGCACCGTATTGGCCAATTCACCAATGATAGGACGTTCTTCTTTAGACAGTTTTCCCATACCTTTGAGGATCGCGGTCAATTCCCCTTTTTTACCCAGGTATTTGACACGCAGTTCGTTAATTTTTTCAAGATCATCCTGATCCTTAATGGCTTCAAGTGCAGCCTCTTTGATTTGCATTAAAGCGTCTTTCATTATGTTCCTCCTTCAAAATAAAAAAGCACTCCGTCCCCGCAAGGGACGAAGTGCCGTGGTACCACCCTTATTATCTGCGCCAAGCGCAGATCACTCTTATGCGTTAACGCCGCCAACGGCTTCCCCTACTCTGTTCAAGGAAACATACTCCCGGGCGAAATCCTTCTGTTTACACACTGTAAGATGGTTCCAGTCGTGCCATCTCTCCCTGTCACAGCGCCATAAACCGGCTCCCGTTCTTCGTATCTGTTTGTTCTGTATAACAGCTATATTATAGAAGATGCTCGCTGAAAAGTAAAGAGGTCAATTCCTTTACGTTTCAGACTTTCCATACCACCATCAGATATCCAAAACGTCCAGCATGAATTCGATCACACCATCACAAACTTCATCTTTAAGTTCTGCATAATTGTGGATTTCATGGCGATAGCCAGGATAAACCAGCGTCGTAATATCATGGCCAGTGCTTGCCAGCCAGTTGGACGTTTCATACACACCCTGCCCATACATGCCAAATGGATCTTCGTCACCAGCAATGGAATACAGTGGCAGCGCAGTTGGCACACGTTCTGCCCATTGCACACCAGTAATGTCTTCAATCATTTTCATGAAATCCAGAAGGGATTTATTAACCGTTGGTTTTGTGAAGGCGTCAAATGGATCGTTGGCATGATCCACCTGCACATATGGGTCGTGGCAGATCCATTCATTGCCCAGCTTGGCATCCGGAATACGTTCGCTCATCCAGCCCAGCATGGCCACCGTTGCTTCAGCATCCGCTTCATTGCCGCGCCCATCGTTGACCAGCTTTTCAATGATTGGACGTGCCGCATCCATTTGTGGCACCGTGCCGCAAGTACCGCACATTGTTGCGCCAGCCAACAGATCACCATAACGGGCAACAAACTGACGGGTAATGACCGATCCCATGCTATGGCCAAAGAAGAAGTATGGCAAATCAGGGAATTTTTCACGCACAATGTCCATGAGACGTTTTTCATCTTCGACCATCGTTTCTGGCCCCTTATCGCCCCAATCGCCCCAATGGTCATTGATTTCAGCCGTCTTCCCATGCCCAACATGGTCATCGGCAGCTACTACAAAGCCGGCTTCCAGATAACGCACGATCATGTGGAAATAACGGCGGGAATGTTCGCCAAAGCCGTGCACCAGCTGAACCACACCGACCGGTTCACACGCTGGCACATAGATCCAGGCCTGCACCTTGTCACGTTCGTTATAAGATGGGAAAGTAAATTCATACAGCATTTTTTGTTCCACTCCTTTAAAAGGTTTTCATTTCATACCTTTAGTGTAACCCCATGACGAACAACTGGCAATAGAAACCAATGAAAAAACGAGCGTCTAACAATCTCTTAGACACTCGTTCATCGACCAACTATTCAATTAACGTCTTGGCGTAATTAATGGCATCAACGATATTCGTACGGAAATTTTCTTTGCCGGCAAGCTCAATCAAGCCATCGCGTTTCATGACATTCATTGGCTGAGCGTTAACATGTGAGAACACCATGGTAATGTCGCGTTTTTTCGCATCACATACCATATCATGAAGAATCTTCATCGCATTGGCATCGATGGCCGGCACGCTTCGCATGCGAATGATGATAACCTTCGTGTCACGGTCAGTCTCAATACGCAACGTTTTATTCGCTACTGCAAAGAAAAGCGGCCCACTTATTTCGAACACGCGAATACTGTGAGGAATATCAATGAACGCCTCCGCTTCTTCTTTGGAAACGTTTTGGTCATCCGTATACTTCCAAGCTTTTACGTCGGCCGTTTCCGTCATGCGTTTCATAAACAGCAGCGATCCCAACACAACACCCACTTCAATGGCCACCACAAGGTCAAAAACGACCGTTAGGAAGAAGGTCGTCACCAACACCAGCACGTCACTGCGCGGTGCTGTTTTGCAAAGGCGGAAAAAGCTCGACCAATCGGCCATATTGGCGGCGACAACAAGCAGCACTGCCGCCAAGGTTGTCATCGGAATCAACGCAGCCAACGGCATGAGACTGACCAGAATAACAGTGAGCGTCAAACAATGAACAATGCCCGCGATTGGCGTGCGGCCGCCGTTTCTGACATTGGCGGCTGTTCTGGCGATGGCGCCAGTAGCAGGAATGCCGCCAAAAATGCCAGAAAAAACATTACCCAAGCCTTGCCCCATCAATTCCGCATTGGATTTGTGCGTATCCCCAATCATGCCATCGGAAACCACCGCCGACAACAAGGACTCAATCCCGGCCAAAATTGCAATGGTGAACGCTGGTGAAATCATCTGCTGCACCAGCTGGAAAGACACATCCGGCATATGAGGAACAGGAAACGACGAATCCAGCTGTCCATACACACTGCCAATCGTATCCACCGGGAACTTAAAATAATAGACTAATAAGGTGGTAATTAAAATAGCAATCAATGAGCCTGGAATTTTTCTGGAAATTTTTGGCCAAAACTGCATGATCAAAATGGCTAAAATGCCAATCAACGTGGAAGCAACATTTAGCGTATTGAAATGCTGCACATAGGCGATGACTTTCTCAACCATTTCAGACGGCACCGAATCCATTTGCAGCCCGAAGAAGTCCTTCAACTGACCAATAAACAACGTAACCGCAATCCCACAGGTGAAGCCCGTTGTAATGGTATAAGGAATGTATTTGATCAACGTACCAAAATGGCAAATCGCCATCAATATCAAAATAATACCAGCTAAAATCGTCGCTACAATCAATCCATCTGTGCCGTGCTCCGAAACAATCCCATAAATAATGACTACAAAAGCCGCCGTCGGCCCACCAATCTGAACCCGACTTCCCCCAAAAAACGAAATGAAAAAACCTGCAATGATGGCCGTATACAGCCCTCGTTCCGGATTAACGCCAGACGCAATGGCGAGTGCAATGGACAATGGCAGAGCAATGATGGCCACAATAACACCAGAAATAAAATCTTTGGTAAATTGACTGGTGCTGTAATTTTTCAGGCATTCAAAAAGTTTTGGCTTTAGATCTTCCATGATACCCTCCACAAAATGATTTATGCGGGTTTTGCCCAATCAGACCCGCACAATGCAATATTATAGATAGAGTATATTTCTTTCGCAACAGGAATAATAATATATTATAAAAATCAGCAATCCCCCAGATTTCACAGGTATTTATTGAAACTCCATCTTCTGCGCTGATGTCGCCATCGTCTACCATCGCTCAGAGACAAAACTCCACGGCTTTAGCCGTGGAGTTGATCACTACTTCCGCTAAGAATTAAATCGTCCATCCCACACAATCATGTCGGATAAATACTCATCCTCGACCGCCGGCACATAGAAAGCACCATATGTCTTCAAACCATTGTCCTGCGCCATCTCCGGCATCTCTACCAAGAATCTGTAGTATGGCATAAAATAGGTTTCATTTTGTCCGGTTCGATAGATCAGCTCTGTTCTGGCAACGTAATTCAAACCCGGAAACGCTGCCGGAACGGTCGACTTATACTGCCCTTCTGCCAACTTTTCTTTCGCCTCATCGACAGTTATCAACGGATAATCGCCAACCTTTTGACTCTGATCCGTTGCATAAACACGAACAGTTGTGAGCCCCTTTCCCTCATTTACGTAAAAAATGACACGATTAAAATTGTAATTGAGGATCGCTTCTTCCGAATCAGAAGCATCAAAGAAGCTCACATAGTGGAACGATCGCTGACCGTCATACGTATAGCCCCCGCCAACAATCTCGGCCTGCGGCGACTCAAAATCGATCAACGCACCGTAGTTCTCCTGTAAATACTGGGCCAGCTTCAAATAATCCTCTTCCGTTGCGGTGTCATCGGTGCAATATTCCTCTGGCAACTCAACCATTGGCTCAAAAAAGATGCTGGTTGTTAAATCCGGCGTAATATCCAAACGCATCCCGTCTGTCTCTATGACCAACTGACTTGGCTCCAGTTGGCCGGCAGGTATTTTTTCGCCAAAGTTTGCATACCATTCTTTGAGACTTTGAAGCTCCTGCTCACTCATTGTCACTTCTTTGACTTCCAATTTACTCGTATCCAATCCCAAGCGTTCGGCCACATTTAACAGCTGCTCACGCATTCTTTCAACATCAATTCCGCCAATCAACATGGATGGACTTTTGCTATGATACTCCAACGGATTCTTATACACCGGCAGTTCGGAAATCTGGCTATCTTCTGTCCAAGGGTTCGCACTGATGATTTCCGAAACATCGTAAGCCATATAGCCTTCAAAACCCATCCCCTGGTTCGAGCCTTCAGAAATGGTCAAAATTGGCAATGACGAACCTTCTTGTGTCTGCTGCTGCGCCGCATCACTGGATAAGGATGGGGGTTCTTCATTGCGAGGCAGCACCGCAACCGCCATAATAGCAGCAACAAGTACTGCAGCACAGGCTGCCGCTCCCCATTTGGTCCATCGGATGCGTCGTTTTGCTCTTGGCGCATCTGCCGCTTCAACATAGGCAGGGTCCACCAGCTCCATCTTTTCTAACAATTCATCGCCCCTCATAGCTCATACCCCTCCTTTTCCAGATACACTCGAAGCTGAGCGCGGCTGCGAAACAACATGGTTTTCACCTTGCTTTGTGAAAGCGAATAACGCTGCGCAATATCGGCGATGGAATCCATATACCAGTAACGGCGGACGAACACCGAGCGTTTTTCTTCGCTGAGCCCAGCAAGAAAGCCATTAATGGCTTCGCCCAAAGCCCTTTCATCCAGCCGACAGCTGGCATCATCCGGCGCCGGAATGCACTGCTCCAGCTCAGCGCTAAGCTCGTAAAGAAACGCCCGCCTCTTCAAGCGCTGACGATCTCGACAGCAATTCAACGAAAGATGTCGTGTAATGCGTGCTAAAAATGCATACAAATACTGCCTCGGTTCATGCGGCGGAATGCGGTTCCACGCTTCCATATAGGTGTCGTTTTCACATTCCTCAGCCGTTTGCTGATCGTTGACAATGCCATAGGACAACGCTCTCAACCGTCGTCCAAATTTCTCTGCGGTTTCTGCAATGGCTGCTTCATCACGCGACAAATAAAGCTCCACAATTCTCTGATTGTCGTCCAAAGCTATCCCCTCCTTTGCTTCTCTCCAAGCGCCTTTTCTATTATAAGCACTTTTTTCTACCGCTCGGTTACATGTTTCCGCAGGAATTTTTCATTTTCTCCTACTATTAAAAAAGCGACATCTTGACCAATGCCAGATGTCGCTTCATTTCACAATTTTTTTAGGCTGCGCTCATTGCTGCGCGGCATTCTTTGCTGCCAGTTCAATCAGTCGTTTCGCCAGATGGCGGTTGCGCACGAGCAACGGCCCATGGAAATACGAACAGAAGATGTTTTTATAAATGGCGCCTTCGCTGCCGTCTTCGCCATTATTCCCCTGCCCATTAACCACCTGTCCCAGTGGCCGTTCGCCTTCGCCCAGGAAGGTACGGCCGTTGTGGTTTTCAAAGCCCAAGTAGGTTTCGCCAAAATCATCGTTGCGAATTTCGATATCACCGATAAAACGATGGTTTTCCTGGTGTAAGGTATAGTGCGGCAACGCCCCGAGACCATCCACCTTCAACCCATCGGCAGTTTCATAATACTGGCCCAGCAGCTGATAACCGCCACAGATGGCCAGGCCGACACCACCATTTTCGATGTATTCAACGAGTGCCTCACGTTTGGACGGCAGATCTTTGGCGATAACCATCTGTTCATGGTCCTGCCCTCCGCCGATGAACAACAAATCAAAGGCCTGTGGATCAAAAGGATCTTTGAGGCTGACCAGCGTTGTTTCCACTTCCAGCCCCTGCTGACGCGCCAGATACTGCAGCATCAACAGATTGCCATTATCGCCATAGGTATTGAGCAAGTTGCCATATAAATGACAGATACGTAATTTCATATCGCCATGCCCTCCTTCAAATACCCCTGTTCTGCAAAGGTGTGCCGCAAATCCAACGTCGCTGTATAGGTGGCAAGAATGTACACCTTTTCAGTCGGTGCCTGAGCAATCCAATCGGCAATATGGGACAATTCCTGGTCAATGTGCTGCTCTTCGAGAGACAGACCAGCGATTTCAAAGCGCGTGGACAATTCTGCCACACGAATGCCCGATAAAAATACTGGACGTCCCGTCGTAATCTGCACCAGCTTTTCGAAATCTCCATCCCAAATCCAGCTGACGTCTGTGCCGTCGGCCGGTCGGTCGTTCAGGAGCGACACCAAAGAAAACGGTGCCGGATCGGTTGCCAGCATCTCAACAATCTGATTAAAACCAACAGGGTTCTTGATCAAATTCATGACCACATCCTTGCCACCGATTTGAATGTGTTCCTGGCGGCCAAAGACACGTTTCGCGGCGTCAAAACCACGTTTGATGTAATTGTCGCTGATGCCGAAATGCTTGGCTACACTATAGGCAGCCAGCGCATTATAAATGTTGTACAACCCGGCGATCGGCAAATCAAACGTCACATGATCGATGGCGAAGCGGGACGACTCCGGAGTCAGTTCATTAATCGCCGTTACGGCATGCGCCAAAACAGGACGTTCAAAATCGCAGTATGGACAGTAGAACTTGCCCTGATTAGAATAGGTCAACAATTTGTAGTGCAGGATATTGTCGCACTTCGGACAAAGAATGCCATCGGTATTATAATGGGCCATTTGTTCACGATCTTCCTCGTGTGCAAAGCCAAAATACTCCACAGGATTTTTCAGCTCCACGCTGGAGAAGATTGGCAAATCCCCATTGGCTACGATGGTCGCTTCCGGCGCCTGTGCCGCACCATCCAGCATCATCTGATAAGTGGTATAGATTTCACCATATCGATCCATTTGATCCCGGAACAAATTGGTAAAAACGATGACCTCAGGCTTAATATACTTTGTCACATGCTTAAGCGTGGCCTCGTCTACTTCCAGCACCGCATATTTGGTGCCGGTTTTCTGGCGTGGCGCTCCCAGGAAGCAGGAAATAATCCCCTGCAACAAATTGGCACCTGTAGGATTTGTAAGAACGGCACCATACTTTTCCTGAAAGATCTTTGCAATAAACGACGTGGTTAAGGTTTTGCCATTAGTGCCGGTGACAATCACTGTGCGATAGTCTTTCGCCAAGCTGCTGAGAATATCCGGATCAATCTTTAACGCCACCTTGCCCGGCATACTGGACCCGCCGCTGCGCGTTTTTTCCAAAATGATCTTGCTCGCTTTGCCGGCTGTCTTGGCCAGCGCTGATCGTAATGTCATTCTTTCTCTTCACTCTCTTTCTTATCCGGATCATCTGACACAATCGAACAACCTACGATGTCAGCAATATCTGCTTGGATGCGTTCCGACAAGGTAGCGGTGTCTTTTCCCTTGTACTCTTCCGGCAAAATGGCAGGCAAGAAGGTAACACGAACTTCCAGCGGCTTAATCCAAATGCTGCCACGCGGCATCACATCAATGGTATGTTCCAGCGCAAAAGGCACAATAGCCGCCCCAGATCGCATAGCAATTTTTAAACTACCAGGTTTAAACGGACGCATATTGCCATCATCACTGCGTGTTCCTTCTGGGAATACACACATACCATGTTCATGTTGCTTCAACAGCTTCGCTGCACCCAAAATAACTTCCAAAGATTTTCGAGACTCGGTGCGTGGCAAGAAAAACGACCCCGTTGCTGCTACCCATTTTGAAAAAAGTGGCACATTGCCTAGTTCCTCTTTGCAGATGAATCCAGATGGGCGTGGTAAGGTTGCCAACATCAATGGTGGATCAAACATGCTCTGATGGTTGCCAACATAGAGAACAGAACCTTCCTTTGGCACATTGTCCAAACCTTCCACCGTGATTCTCACGCCAAGCAATTTACAACCAGTACTGGCAAAATGTTTGGCGAAAGCATGAATGCGTCGCTGGGCTTCTTCGAATTCACCAGCGTCCATCAGCCGATTTACTTTGGCACGCAATGGCAAGCGAATCAGCATAACAGCCACAAACCAAATATAAACAAAAATGTTTCTGATCTGTGTCACAACGCTCACCCCTTAAAGCTGTCTTTAAGGCTGACGGTTTCGTTGAGCACAATATGATCTGAAGTAGAATACTTACTGTCCACACAGAAATAGCCATTGCGCAACAGCTGATAAGTTGTGCCAACAGGCGCATTCTGCATCATTGGTTCCAACTTCACATGTTCCAGCACCTGCAAACTATCCTTATTAAACTGATCAACAATCTCCTCTGCCGTGGATTCAAAATCAAGCAAGTCGCCATAGAGATGCGCCGTTGCATCCAAAGCGTTGGTTGCTTCTACCCAATGCAGGGTCCCTTTAACTTTGCGATTGGCGTTTTCGCCGCCGGATTTCGTGGTTGGATCATACGAGCAAAGCAACTCGAGAATTTCACCGGTTTCCGGATCTTTCACATAATCGTCGCAACGAATAATGTACGCATATTTCAATCGCACTTCCTTACCCGGTTTGAGACGATAGAATTTATTGTTGGCTTCTTCGCGGAAATCGGCCTGTTCAATATACAAATGACGTCCAAATGGAATGTCATAAGTTCCAGCTTCTGGATCGTTTGGATTAACCTGCGCTGGCAGATATTCGATCTGACCCTCAGGATAATTGGTGATCGTGAGCTTCAATGGACGCAGCACCCCCATCGTACGTGGTGCATGCATATTCAGGTCTTCACGCAAACAATGCAGCAAATACCCAGTTTCAACACGGCTGTTTGTTTTCGCTACACCAATGCGCTCGCAGAAATCCTTCAAAGCAGCTGGCGTATATCCGCGACGTCGCAAACCAGCAATGGTAGGAAGACGAGGATCGTCCCAACCATCCACCAAGCCAGCATCAACAAGCGCTTTCAACTTACGTTTACTGGTAACGGTATTTTCAATTTCCAAACGTGCAAATTCAATCTGATGGGAACGGAATTTGATAAATGGCATGTGCTTCAAATGATCAAGCACCCAATCGTAAAGTGGACGATGGTCTTCAAATTCCAATGTGCAAATGGAATGAGTAATCCCTTCGATGGCATCTTCCAATGGGTGAGCGAAATCGTACATTGGGTAAATATGCCAAGCTGTTCCGGTGCGTGGATGCGATGCATCCACAATGCGGTACAACGCAGGATCGCGCATGTTCATATTGCTGGACGCCATATCAATCTTTGCACGCAGAATGCGGGAACCGGTTGGGAACTCACCTTCACGCATGCGCGCAAACAAATCCAGATTTTCTTCAATCGAACGTTCGCGGTACGGGCTGTTTACCCCTGGTTCTGTCAGCGTGCCACGCATAGCGCGCAGTTCTTCCGCTGAAGAATCGTCCACATACGCCAGCCCCTGTTTGATCAGCTCAACAGCGCCTTCATAGAAGAACTCGAAATAATTGGATGCATAGCGCACCTCGCCGTCCCACTGACCGCCAAGCCAACGCACATCGCGTTCGATGGCTTCAATATATTCTTCCTCTTCCTTCTGTGGGTTGGTATCATCAAAACGCAAATGACAAGTCCCATTATATTTTTTCGCCAGCCCAAAATTCAAAAAGATGGATTTTGCATGACCAATGTGCAAATATCCGTTTGGTTCTGGCGGAAAACGAGTAACGATCTCGTTCTGACCGTTCTCGATGTCCTCATTAATGATCGCTTCAATAAAATTCGTGGAAACCACATCGTTTTCCTGACTCATAAAGCGCCTCCTCTTCTCAAAATAGACATATACAATTATTATAGCCGTATTCACTGCGCGGCGTCAATCATTCACCGCCCGCCCAAAGAAAAAACCGACCACGATTTACCATCGTGGTCGGCTGTATTTATTGTTAGAATTTGCCAAACAATACGTATTTGAGGCGTTCCATAAACGTCTTTGGTTCTTTCTGAACGGCTGACTCTGGCGCCTGTCCAACGTGCGGTTTCACTTTGTTCACCGTCGTCGGTTTGACGACACTCTGCGATGCATTCTCTTCCTCAATAACGGTACGAATCGGTGCATGTTCATTGACGTCAATGCATGATGTCGATTCTCTCAGCCATTTGAACAACTGATACTGTTCATACTGACTGTTCACCTTCTTCTCGCCTTCCGCCGGATAAACACGCTTATAAGTGCCATCTGGCTGCTGAACACGGGCCATCATGTTGTCTTTGCTAAGAATTTCCAGCACATCAAACAGAGTAGCCTTAACTTCTTCATCAAGAATTTCAACAGCAACTTCCACACGATAGTTCAAATTTCGTGTCATCCAGTCGGCCGACCCAATGTACATATGCTGACGTTCGCCATAACCAAACAAGAAAATACGAGGGTGCTCCAAGAACCGTCCAACCATGCTCTTGATCGTTACATTTTCTGTCAGCCCCGGTACACCGGCACGCATACAGCATACACCACGGATGTACAAGGTCACCTGCACCCCTGCTTGAGAAGCTTCAACCAACTTATCAATAATGTTTTTATCGCTGAGGCCATTAATTTTAGCCACAACGCGTGCTGGCTCTCCATTCTTCGCTGCTTCAATTTCAGCGTCGATCAAATCAAGGAAACGGCTCTTCATTTGCAATGGAGCAACCAGCATGTATTGACTGTTTTCTACAAACTGGCCCAAGCTCAGCGTTTCAAAAACATTGACTGCTTCAGCCGCAATGTCTTTATTCGTCGTAATCAACGAAAAGTCGGTGTATTGACGTGCCGTCTTTTCGTTGTAGTTCCCGGTTCCAACCTGAACAATATGCTTCACAGCGCCATCCACATTTCGAGTAATGACACAGAGTTTTGAATGAACCTTGTACTGGTCAAAGCCGTAAATAACTTGGCAGCCTGCTTCTTCCAAACGCTTCGACCAAATAATGTTGTGTTCTTCGTCGAAACGCGCTTTTAATTCAACAAGCACCATGACGTTTTTACCATTTTCTGCAGCCTTCGCCAGAGCTTGAGCAACCTTACTGCCCGAAGCAATGCGATAAAGCGTGATGTTAATGGATTTAACCGTCGGATCCACAGCCGCTTCATCCAACAGATCCAAAAATGTTTTCATGGAATGATATGGATAAGCCAACAAAATGTCACTGTTGCTCTTGTCCAGGTACCGAATGATGGAGTCCCCAGGAGTAATGCATGCCGGCATTAAAGGCGGCATTGGCGCATAGTTCAAAGTTGGGAATTCATCGGTTAAATCGCCAAACAAGCCATAAATAAAGTTCAGCGACAGTGGCAGATCCGGTGTAATGATGACGCTCTTCTGCTTTGCTTTTACACGTTTCAAAAGATAGCGCAGAAGATCCGGTGAAATTTGTTTGGAAAGCTGAACACGCACCACCGAGGAATGTTTACGCGTCTTAATCAGCTGTTCCATCTGCTCGCGCCAGTCCATTTCTTCATCATAACGCGCCTCGTCCACACGCAAATCACCATTACGTGTGAGTCGGAAGATGAATTTATCAATAATATTGCTTTTTAACAGCAAACGATCTGCAAAGTAATAAACAAGCACCGCCGCCGTAATGAAGCAGAACCCACGCCCAGACTCATCCGGGAAGATAAAGTAACGTGGGAAATTGGTATTCATAATCGGAATAACAGCCACGTTCGATTTTTTGTCCGAGCTTTCATAGGCAATGCAGACATACTGTTCCTTATTGCTCAAGTATGGAAATGGATGATGAGAGTCCACCACCTGTGGGGAAAGATAGGGTTTTACAGCCTTATTAAAGTATTTTTCAAGCATCTCTTCCTGATAATCCGTTACATTGTCAGGTGAGATTTCATAGATGCCATATTGACGCAGCTGACCCATCAGGTTGACGTAACATTTTTCCACACGCGGAATAATGTTCTTCACCTCATCGTAAATCATATCGAGCTGCTCAGAAGCTGTCATTCTCGATTTTTTGTCCATTTCATCAGGTGTCAGCTCAGCAGCGTCGCTCAGCCCCCCAACGCGCACCATAAAAAACTCATCGAGATTTGATCCATAGATGGACATGAACCGCATGCGCTCAAACAATGGTACTCTTGAATCCTCTGCTTCTTCCAGCACACGTTCATTAAAACGCAGCCAGCTCAATTCCCTATTTACATAAGGATTGTTGTTCATCTCTGAATTCATCTATTCCGCTCCCTCTCAAAATTCCATTTTCGATCATGTAGCCTTCGCGTACACCATTGCCAACAACAACAAGTTCTGTAGCACCAACAAAATTCATTATTGATTTAATGACAATCAAGCCTGGAATAAAGGTCACCAAACGTTCTGGAATGACACGATTGAGAATCTTGATCCCATCCATGCCCAACATGGAAATGGCTCGGTCCAATTCTTCGATTTCGTCTATTGTCATGGTGTACCCCATGGTCTCGCCGTCCTTGCCAAGGATGTGTCTATGCACTTTCGCTAAAGCGCGAGCCGTACCGCCCATCCCATAGATGCGCTGGAAACCTTTTTTAGCGATGTCCATGGTGCCTTCCAACTCCGCATTCGCATACTTCGTAATCTTCGCACGCTGTTTGGAATTTGGGAAAAGCCCCTTCACAAACTTATTGTACATCGCCAAAGCACCAATTTCCTTGCTGGTACTTGTTACCAAACCATAATCATCGTAATAAAAGACCTGCGCACTCCCGCCACCCAGGTCAAAGCCTGCCGCCTTATCGTCCTTGATGCAGCTTTGGAGACCGATGTAATCGTAGTAAGCTTCTTCGCAACCTGAAAGAAGACGGATTTCAATGCCAGTTTTCTTTTTCACCTCAGACAAGACCTGATTTTGATTATTGATGCTGCGCAATGATGCTGTTGCAAAACAAGAAAAATTATCACATTGTGTTTCATCGCACATTGTCTTCATGCGTGACAACACCGAGCAAAGACGATTGATGCCTTCAACAGTCAACACACCGTCTTCAATATAACTTAAAATTTCAGCAAACTCTTTTTCATTCACCAGCGCCCGAAACGTATTATCAGCATTAATCTGATAAACCACTGCACGCATAGTGTTAGAACCAATATCAATCAAACCATATTTCAACTTATCTCGCTCTTTTCTTTTAAATACTTAAACTTTCATGCCAATATGCCGTCTGCGGGTCGTTCTTCACGGCCTGGAACTTTTTCAAGCGCCCCAGCGCATACTTGAATGAATAACTGAAAAAGAATGTAATTTCATCTTCAGCAG
>CALAKO010000194.1 GCA_937922955.1 uncultured Peptococcaceae bacterium
TCGTGGTCTTTTAAAGATGGTTGGTCATCGTAGAGCTATGCTGAATTATCTGATGGATATCGATATCGAACGTTATCGTGCCATCGTTAATAAGCTCGGTCTGCGCCGCTAATCTGCTATGTAAAAAAGATGCTTGAGGAATTTTATTCAAGCATCTTTTTTTAAATTATAAGCAATGTAATTAACAAAAGAGAGGTAGCAATGGATACGATTATTAAAAAAAGTATGAGCCTTGCTGGCCGTGAATTAAGTATTGAAACTGGTCATCTGGCCAAGCAGGCCAATGGAGCAGTTCTCGTAAAATATGGAGATACTGTGGTCCTTGTCACTGCAACAACAAGTAAAGAACCAAGGGAAGGCGTTGACTTTTTTCCATTAACTGTTGATTATGAAGAAAAAATGTATTCTGTTGGCAAGATTCCAGGTGGTTTTTTGCGCCGTGAAGGTCGTGCAACAGAAGCTGCAACATTATCAGCGCGTTTAATTGACCGTCCAATCCGTCCGCTGTTTCCAAAGGGATATCATTGCGATGTTCAAATCGTTGCAACTGTTCTTTCAGTTGAACCGGATAATGAACCAGATATGTGTGCAATGATTGGTGCGTCGGCAGCATTGCATTTGTCCAGCGCACCATTCATGGGACCAATTGCTGGTGTTAGTGTGGGGCTGGTTGATGATGAATTTATCATTAATCCAACAGAAGTACAGCGTGAACAAAGCCTGATGCATCTTTCGGTTGCGGGTACATTCGATGCAATCATGATGGTTGAAGCTGGCGCCAAAGAAGTGCCAGAAGAAAAAATGCTTGATGCAATTATGTTCGGTCATGAAGAAATTAAACGCATTGTTGCTTTGATCGAAGAATTCCGTGCCGATGCATTAGCAGAAGGTATTGCTCAAAATAAAATTGAAGTAGAACCAGTAGAATTTCCTGCTGATATCGTAGCTGACGTTGAGGCAACTGCTCACGACGAATTAAAAGAAGCACTGCAAATTGTAAATAAGCAGCAACGTGACGAAGCGGTCGGTGCTGTCAAAGAAAAAGCAGTGGCGGCTTTGATTGAAAAATATCCAGAGCAGGAAGATGATCTCCGAGCAGCATTAGATGCAATGATGAAGCAAATTGTGCGAAAGTTGATTACACTTGAGCATAAGCGTCCAGATGGTCGAGCAATTACAGAGGTGCGTCCGCTAACTTGTGAAGTAGATTTGCTGCCACGAACTCATGGCAGCGCAGTCTTTACACGTGGGCAAACACAGATTCTTTCCGTGACAACCTTAGGTTCTTTGAGAGATAACCAGCTTCTTGATGGTCTGGAAAATGTTGATTCACGACGTTATTTGCATCACTATAATTTCCCACCATATAGTGTCGGTGAAACTCGTCCAATGCGTGGGCCGGGGCGTCGTGAAATCGGTCATGGTGCCTTAGCTCGACGCGCGTTGGAACCAGTAATCCCTAACGAAGAGGAATTCCCATATACCATTCGTGTTGTATCTGAAGCCATCGAATCTAATGGTTCCACCTCTATGGGGAGTGTATGCGGCAGCACCCTTTCACTGATGGCTGCTGGTGTTCCGATTAAAAAGCCTGTCAGCGGTGTAGCAATGGGCCTCATTCGTGAAGGCGATGAATTTGTTGTACTCACTGACTTACAAGGTCTTGAAGATGCTTTGGGCGATATGGACTTTAAAGTAGCAGGTACTAAAGATGGTGTTACCGCTCTGCAGATGGATATCAAAATTTCTGGTATTAATCGCGCAATTCTGAAACAGGCTTTGGCACAAGCTTATGATGGTCGTATGTTTATTATGGATGCCATGTTAAAAGCCATCGCAGAACCTCGTGCAGAACTGTCTCCATATGCACCACGCGTTGAACAGTTGAAAATTGATGTCGATAAAATCAAAGATGTCATTGGTAGCGGAGGGAAAACCATTAAGAAAATTATTGAGCTTACTGGCGTTGAAATTGATGTTGAAGAGACAGGGGTCGTTCATGTTCTTTCTGCAGATGCTGATGCCGCTCAACGTGCAATTAAAATGATTGAAGACATTGTCAGAGAGCCGGAAGTGGGCGAAATTTATGAAGGCACTGTTGTAAAAATTATGGATTTTGGTGCATTTGTAAATATTCTTCCGGGTAAAGATGGCCTTGTTCATATTTCTCAGCTTGATAAAAAACGCGTGAACAAGGTGGAAGAAGTGGTTCATGTTGGTGATACTGTACGAGTCAAATTGGTTGAAATTGATAAACAAGGGCGTTTGAATTTGTCTATGAAAGCTTTAATGTAATATCAATTGTTTCATATTTTGTAACTGAAGTTCCATGTGAACTTCAGTTTTTTTATAAATATTTCGCGAAACTTATTTGGATACATGTTATTCTTCCGATAAGAACATTTGCAGATGAAACATGAATATTTCTATTGGAAGATGAAAGTATTAAAGAAACGACATTCCTGTACTATAGGGCAAGAATCAGTGATTTCGTAGCATATATAGAATGAATATCTTTTTAAAGAACAAGTGAATGGAATTGATCCAATCATGGCATGAAAACAGGGTAATTTTCCGTTGACAAAATCTAAAAATGCTATAGATACGGTTCGGAGAATTCTTGCACTATGTAAGCTCCCGAATCCCCTTTAAACAATGACAACTTTGTTGGCGGAGTAGAGAGTTTTAAGCTGTTTTACAGAAATAAGTAGATTACAGACAAATGAAGAGATTATCAATATGCTGGAGAGGGCAATTGAATAACAAACTCCATATGTATTGGATTCTTTTTTATTTGCTTAAAATGATAGACAGCTTCAATGAATTGTTGAAGCTGCCTATCATTTTACTGCTGTATTAATAATGTTCAATTTTTGTCGTATCAATATAGTGTTCTTTAATTGACAGTAACTCTTTCATGTGTGGCTGTTCCATGTGTAATTTTTGATAAGATTCATTTTCCCATTTTTCGATGAGCATTAATCTATCATCGTCATCTTCGGAAGTATAGTAGTCATAGGCAATGCAGCCCTCTTCTGCACGAATTAAATCGAGAAGTCCTCTTGAAATAACTTCTTGAATAAATTTTTCGCGCATTCCAGGTTTTGAAGTGTATACCACGGTAAGAGTTAATTCTTCCATTTTTTGAACTCCTTTCAGTCGATAAGTATTGATTGTTTTGCTTTAACATTATGGGCTCGAACTTGTCAAACATAGAGTGAATGTGATCGACTGTAATTAGCATAATGTTACTATTGAAATATTATACTACTCATGCTAAAATTTTTTCAAATATATTTTTGTTAGGAGGAATTAGTCCTATGGACGCAGACCCGACAGGGAACTCTATTGTTGCAAGTTTGTTGTTATTGCTTTTCTTTACGCTTATGAATGCTTTTTTTGCTGGTGCAGAAA
>CALAKO010000195.1 GCA_937922955.1 uncultured Peptococcaceae bacterium
TCTTTCTTTTTATCTTTGTCTTTCTTCTTTTTCTTGTCTTTGTCTTCTACATCGTTAGCGACCACAGCATCTTTTTCATCGATGGCATTGTTGTCTGCATCGTCGATGAAATCTTCCATTTCGTCGTTGGCAGGCTCCTGTGCCAATGCTTCATCACGAATGATGGCGTTTTCGCTGCCTTCGATCAGGAAAACTTCTGGCATTGGTTCGGAAGTAGAGACGTCGATGTTTTGTTCGTCCATTTGTTTCATGTGAAATTACCCCTTTTCATTTTTAGCAGTTACTGCTGTTCCTTGTCTTTGTTTTTTGGCTTTTCCTTTTGCGTCATGTTTCCTTCTGCTTCGATATCCTGCTCGGCTTCTTCCAACAATGCATTTGGCACGTCAACATTGATGCCTCTTTTGGCAAAAGCGTCGCGTGCTGCTGCAATAAAATGTTCAAGCACGTGGATGCGCGCGTAGCGTTTATCCATGCTTGGCATAACAATCCAAGGTGCCACACTGGTAGATGTGCGCACAATCATATCGTTCATGGCTTCCACGTAATCGTCAAATTTATCGTGGTTGCGCCAGTCTTCATCAGTGATTTTATAATGCTTTTCTGGTGTATTTTCACGGTCTTTGAATCGGGCCAACTGTTCATCTTTGTCGATGATCAGCAGGAATTTTAAAAGGATGTAGCCGTCCTCAACAAGGGTGGCTTCCATTTCGTTGATTTCCGTGTAGGCGTCCTGCCAGCGCTGAGTGGAGGCAAAGCCTTCGATGCGTTCCACCATAACGCGGCCATACCAGCTGCGGTCAAAGATGGTGAGATGCCCTGGCGTTGGAAAAGCGCGGTAAAAACGCCAGAGATAATGGTGATCCAATTCGTATTTTGTTGGTGCAGCCGTTGTTGCCACGCTGTAGGTGCGTGGGTCCATCTGACGAGTCAGACGTTTGATGCAGCCGCCTTTACCAGAAGCATCGGTCCCTTCAAAGACAATGATGGCTGGAATTCGGTGAAGATAGAGCTGATACAACAGCGCGGCGGCTTCTTTTTGAAGCGGCCGTAGTTTGGCCCGATATTCTGCCTCGGGGATGCTTTTCTTTAAGTCCACATTAGCGAGTGGCTCATAGACCACAGGCGGCAGTGGTTCGGCACAAGTTTCTGGCGGTTTTTCGAGATGCCATTCCAGGCAGCGAATCAGAGTCGCCAGTATTTGCTTTGAAGCCATCTTTTTGTCGGACGCATCAATTACACGCCATGGACAAGAAAGCGTCGTTGTGCTGTTGAGAACACGCTCGAAATGGGCATTGAATTTTTTATAGTGTTTGAGCTGATAGCGGTCGAAATCTTCCAGAAGAAAATTACGGTTTTTGTCTTTGGCCAGTGCATCCAGCGCATTTTCCATCTGTTTTTCCGTTTGATCCAGGAAAAATTTGACCACCAGACAACCGTCGTTTGTGAGCAGCCGTTCTGTGAATGTGATGTCGCGCACCGAGCGCAAAAAGTCCAGATTGGAAATATCTGGGTGATGCAGCAGCTCGCGATAAAAACTATGGTCAAAAATGCCTACACGACCGTGGATTGGAAATTCTAAAAAGAACCGCCACAGCATTGGATGTTTATTGTCTTCTTCTGTAGCATCATCAAATTGAGACAGATGATAGTAACGAGGGTCTAATTCGCGCACCAGATCGTTAAGGATCTGCCCTTTCCCGGTCACTTCCCATCCAGATAGGATGATCAGCAGACTGCGATCCGTGTCCTTTAATTCCCGTTGCAAAGCACCAAGTTGGCTGCCAAGTTCGGACGTCTTTAAGGCAAGCAGCGGATCGTCCTTTGAGAAAGACATTTTCTTTAACATATTTTATCATCTCCTTTACAGATGCTTAAAGAACCATGCTTTTGAATCATTATACCATAGGAAATTGAGGAAAATCAGTGGAAATTTCAACAAAAATGAAAAGACTATGTAAAGTCTGATAAATAATGGGAAAGATATGGATAAAACAACTTTTTGTAGAATGGACAATAAAAAAGACCTCCGTTATTGGAGATCTTTGATAGTTTAATTTAGTCGTCCTTGCCTTCGTCGTAGATTTCGAAGACCACTTCTTCGGAATCCTGTTTGCGGCGAGGAATAAAGGAGAAGACCACGGCAAGTACGACAGATGGGATGAGCCATGCAAGGCCGAAGCTAGCCAGTGGCAGGGTAGCTTTGAAAGCCAGGAGGCTGTCAATCCAAGCAGCAGAGATGCCCAGGCTGCCAACGGCAGAGAGACCATCGATGAAACTGATCAAGAAAGCACCGATGAGAGCACCGATGTAGGCATTTTTGTTTGGTATGAAGCGGTCGAGGCAGTTGCAGATAACGAGCGCCATGAGTACAGGGTAAACCATGTTGAGGAATGGCACAGCCAGATTGATGATGGTGGTTACACCAAGTACGGAAATCAGCAATGCTGCGAGAACGGTGAGGGTAACAACGAGCTTGTAGGAAAGCTTGCCGTTGGACAATTCATTGAAATATTCACCGGTGGTTACGCTGAGGCCGATAGCGGTTGTCAAACAAGCGAGGGTAACTGCTGCTGAGAGGCAGTAGGTACCAACGCTGCCAAGAAGTCCCTGAGTCATCTGAACGAGCAGAGTGGAACGGTCGATGTCGGCAGGGAAGACGTCGGTAGCGCCTGCGCCGCCATAGGTGAGACCGCAGTAAACAAGACCAAGCAGAACGGCTGCAATGACACCGCAGCGAATACTCATGGAAAGCTGTTCTTCACGGTTGTTGTAGCCGCGGGCAACGATGTTGGACAAAGCTACACCGGCAAACATCGAAGCAGCCAGTGCGTCCATGGTTTGATACCCTTCGGTGAAGCCACCGGCAAAGGTGTAAACTGGTTCAGCAGCGGCACCTGGTTCGCCAATTGGTGCAACGATGGCAGCAACAACGATGGCGAACAGTGTCAGCAGCAGGAATGGTGTGAGATATTTGCCGAGACGATCAACAACGCGGGAGCGGTTGATGGTTAACAGCCAAACGATGATAAAGAAAACGATCGAACTGGCCTGAATAGGGACGTTTGGTAACAGGGTATGAACCCCAACTTCATAAGTGGTCGCTGCTGTTCGTGGAATAGCGAACATTGGCCCGATAGAAAGTACAACGATGAGACCAAGAAAACGTCCAAATGGTCGTCCAGCATAGCGTGCTAAGGTCATAATGGTACCACCACTGCGCAGAGTGGCATAAACAGTCATGAGTGGCAAACCAACCCCGGTAATGATAAAACCGATCAATACAGGAAACCATGTGTCACCGGCGTGTAAGCCGAGATATGGTGGAAAAATCAGGTTGCCGGCACCCAAGAACATTGAGAACAATGCAAAGCCGACGATAATCAGGTCTTTGACTTTTCGATTCATTTTCGTATTTCCCCCTTTAGGTATGTTTCATACGTACAATAACGTATATAAACCATATTTTAAGGTGAATGGTCGAAATGTGCAACCTAAATCCTAAGTATTATGCATAATTGATTGTAATAGAAAGGCTTGCAACACTAAGATCCCTCAGGTATACTGAGAAAATCTGAATGCGATTTAGAAAGAAGGAGTTTCATGATACAAATTCAGGAAGCCATTTTGCATGTTTTTGACGCGATTGGTGTTCAGGAGATTCTATCGGAACGTGCGTTGAATCCGCATAATGCATTGATGATTGACTATATCAGCCACCATGTTGAGCGTGGTTTAGAAGATCCAGCGGCCAGCCATGCACAGTTTATGGAGAACAGCCCTGTGCCGCGCCGCACACGGGAATTTGCCCAGGGTGGTGAGTCACTGGTGGATTATTCCAAATGGCTGGCGGGCTTGTTTTTTGGCGAACTGCGGGAAATGGCCGTGGAGGACAATTACCACCTTATTATCGCGCGGTTTGTGACGGAGCTGGGGGTGCCGTATTTGGCGATTCTGGCGCTGGCCGACAAGCTTGCCTACACGCACCAGGTGGATGCGGACGATGAAGGAAAACTGGCTGCATCGATTGCGGTGCATCATTCCATCATGCCGCAGCCAACGCAGCGCGTGAAGGGTTATGCGTTCATCAATCTCGAGGACTTTGGCATTCGTCTCTGTGACATCAAACTAAAGCATGAGAAGGAAACCGTGCGTATTTTCGAAGAGGTGGTGCTTGGCTGCATCACCGAACCGTCGAGTCGTGACAGCTATCGTCACATTCGCCAAATGACATTGGCCGTTGCTGACGATTATTCACAGGACCCTGTGGAAGCGCTGGCGCGTGCCAAGCATTTTTTGGCGGATAACGCTCGTGAAAGCGACATCGTTGAAACGCGCACGCTGGCTGAAAAAACGTTCCCAGATTCCATCCAGATGCAGAGTGCTTTCATGGGTGAGGTGAACTACGCCAACTTGCCAGAAAATCTGGTGCTTGAACGCGGCTTTGCGCAGAAGCAGACCGAGACCTACAAGCTGGTTGCCGACGGCGAAATCACACTGACCATTCCAGCCGAGTGGTACGACGACCCAGAGCGTGTGGAGATTCGCATGGAGCAGGATGGTACCACCACCATCAGCATTCGTGGCATTGAACACTTGACGAGCAAATAAAATTAAAAAATAAGAGCACTTGCATTTGTCTCAAACGATGAATGCAAGTGCTCTTATTTTTGTTTAGAAGAGGCCGAGCCAATCGAACAGCGCCATGCTGCCGTAGGTGATGGCGCCGCCGATAAGGGCAGCTGCGATGACCATGGCGATGGTTCGTGGCCAACGGTGTTTTGGGCGCTGGGTGCGGATGATGGCAAGGTCGTCTAAGCTGGCGCCTTGATCAAAGGCGAGTATTTCTTTGTACGTTTGGATGTCGTACATTTTTTTATAGAGTTCCACACGTCCGCAGTAATAAGAACAGATGCCGAGGATAAGAGCCCAGATGATGATTCCCCAGGTATCCGCGAGAACGAAAAGTGGTACCGCCGTGAGCACGGTCGCAGCCATGCCGATGGTAAAAAGCATCGAGTCGCGTTGAAAACCTACGCGTTCTTGTTCAACAATTTCATGTTTCATTTCTTCTACATCTCCTTTAATAAGTTCGTCCAGAGATACAGAAAAGACGTCACCCAGCAACAACAGAGTGTGAATGTCGGGATAGGTTTTGTTGTTTTCCCAGTTCGAAATGGATTGCCGCGATACAAAGATGCGTTCTGCCAATTCGTCTTGAGAGATGCCAAGTTCCTTACGATATTGTTTGATCTGTGTTCCAAGTTCCATGTTTTCTGAACCTCCTTTGTTTGTGAACTCATTGTTGCAGAAAATGTAAAAACGCGCCATCAAAAGGGCTGGACAAACGGTGTTTTGGCCTCGTCAAAGTGCTTTGACAGGCGATGAAACGCGGTCAGGGAGCGGCTTCTGGCAATCAGCCTTTGACGAGCGCGGAAATAATGTCCTGGCTGCTTGTGATCGTGACGCCGATGTTTTTTAGTTCATCGATTCCCTGCTGGTAGAGACCAGACATGGCATCCTGCGCCAAAACGAGTCGAAAATCGCGTTCGCTGGCTTCGTACATTGAGGTGCGCGGGCAATTTGGAAAATTACAGCCGGCAAAAATCAGCGTGTCGATGCCCAGCGCACGCAGAGAATCTTCAAGCGAGGTTTGATAAAAAGCGCCCCAGCGTGGTTTATAAAGAACGTAGTCGTGGTTGCCGATGCGCTGTACCTGGCCAGTCAGCAGATGATCCCAGTTGAGAGGCGGAGCATCGGTGGGTTTCAGCACATCGGGAAAATCCGCGCCGCGGCTAAAAGGGGTGAGCAATGACGTTCCGGCTTCCACTGCGCTGCGACGGCAGAGATCGACGTTGCTGCCATCGGGCAAATAGGCGCGGACAATGTGGAAAATCGGCTGACCAGCCTCGCGCATACGCTGGCAAAGCGCTGTCAAGGAAGGCAGCACATCCATGCTTCCGGGAATTTCCATGGCAGCGCCAGGCAGCACGCAGTCGTTTTGGAAATTGATGATGACGAGCGCGCTCTGCGCATAGTGCGGGGAGAGATAATCGCTCATGCCTGCCACCAGTGGATGCGGCTTTCGTCAAAGCGATCCTGCTGTTGTTTTTCTTCGGCAGGATGTCCAAGCGGGAAGAGGGCGAAGGCGCGCAGGTTGTCTGGAATGTCGAGAATTTTTTCTACAGCCTGCATGCGATCTTCCAGAGGCGCAATGCCGATCCAGGTGCCGCCCAGTCCGAGACTGTCGGTGGCAAGCCAGATGTTTTCCATGCAGATGGACAGATCGATTTCGGCGAATTGCGGCACGCGGCAGTCTTTGCGATAGCAGGAGACAATGGCGGCCGCGGCGTTTTCCGTGAATGCGCCGTATGGCGAAGCGCCAGCCAGGGCTTTCAATGTGGCTTTGTCAGTGACCACGTAAAATTCCCATGGCTGTTGATTGGTGGCCGACGGTGCCTGCATGCCGGCACGGAGAATTTTTAACAGGTCCTCACGAGAAATCGGTTCGTTGGTGAATGATCGAATACTGGTACGATGAAATAATGCGTTCATAATGATCGCTCCTTTCTTTCCATAAGTATACCGAGCTTTTCCACAACTGTGCAAATGTTTTCGCTTGCCGATCCGGAAAAGTGATGGTATAATAGTGATATCAAAATGATATCACGTTGAAACAAAAGAAAGGAATGAAGAAAAATGACGAAAGAAATGCAAAATAGTGGCATGGACGAACGCAAAATGACGACCATCAACGGTTTTCTCATGTTGTTTGTATTGCTGGTAGTGGTTGCTGCCGCAGCGGCGGCTCTGCTGCTCGTTGGCGGTGTCTTGGGCATCGTGCTTTGCGTGCTGTTAGGGATTGTGGCGCTGTTCCTCTTGGGCGGCTTTGCGGTCATTCGACCAAACGAAGCCATGGTCTTAACCTTGTTTGGGAAATATTCTGGGACCATCAAGGGAGAAGGTTTTTATTGGTACAATCCATTCTGCAGCCCGGTGCGTTATGGAAAATCCAGCAAAATCAGCCTCAAGGCGATGACATTGGAAAGCGGCCAGCAGAAAATCAACGACGAACTCGGGAATCCGGTCATGATCGGCATTGTCGTAATCTGGCGTGTGACGAACACCGCCAAAGCCGTGTTCGATGTGGACGACTACGAAGATTATCTCTCTACTCAGAGCGATGCCGCGCTGCGCAGCATTGTGCGCCAGTATCCATACGATGGGTTTAACAACGATGCGGAAAAATCCCTGCAGGGCTCCAGCCAGGAAGTGGCCGATCGTCTCAAGGAAGAAATCCAGTCCAAGGTGCACATTGCCGGTCTGGAAATTCTCGAAGCACGCATTACGCATCTGGCCTATGCGCCTGAAATTGCTTCGGCGATGCTGCAGCGTCAGCAGGCAGCGGCGATTATTGATGCACGTTCCATGATCGTTGATGGGGCGGTTGGCATGGTAGAAATGGCGCTGCAAGAGTTGGATAAGAGCGATATGGTGCAGCTGGACGACGAACGCAAGGCGGCTATGATTTCCAACTTGCTCGTGGTGCTCTGTGCCAACCACGACCCTCAGCCAGTGGTCAACAGCGGCAGCCTGTACTGATGAACGCTGCATAGACACAGAAAGGTGGGCTGCTTTATGAAGAAAGAGCAAGCGGAAATATTTGCTGATGAACGGCGAGCTGGTGCCTTTAATAAAGTAGCTAAAGAACTGCCATTGAACAGGTTGGAAAAATTGATGATTGCTGTGATGGCAATCATTGCACTGATGCCGGTGGTGCATCTGGCGGTGGTTTACATAAGTCTGCCTACAGATGTTGTCATTGAGACCAGTGCTATAAGTGGGTATTCTGCTAGATGGATGTTGCCTATCCTTGCTGTTTGCAACATCATTGTTGTTCTGGCGGCGGTTGGAAAGAATTTTTATGCACAGGCAACCACTTTATCAAAAAATGATTTGAAACGTTCGGCAGAGTCGGTTATTCATGCTTATCGCTTTTGGTTGAATTTGCTAGGCATTAGTTGCGTTGCCTTGATTGGTTATGTATTGGAAGTGTCCATTCGTCAAGCGCAGGGCAGCGTCATTAGTGTTAGTGGCTGGGTATTTATTGGGTTTGTGGTAATTGTTGTCGCCAGTACCGTGGTATATTATCGTTGGTTGCGGCAGATGCTGGATGATGAAAGCAGCAAGAATAATTTTGGAAGAAGGTGACGTGTATGCGTTACAATAATAAACGCGGCGCTCAGGTCATTGAAGAATGGCCGAAACGCTTGCCGCTTAATAAAGTGGATAAGCTGCTGATTGTGGTCATGGCGGTCTTTCTTATTGTGCCTTTGATACGCATTGCTATGATCTATGGCTCACTGCCGGACATCATCCCGACGCATTTTGGCGTGTCCGGTGAGGTGGATGGTTATGGCGGCAAGTGGACGCTCTGGATGCTATGGGGTGTGAGCCTTCTTTGCTGCGCGCTGATGGTGGTGTCGGAATTGTTTCCTCGTTGGATCAATGTGCCGGTGTTTCTGCTCAAGCGGCCGGCGGAAGAAATCATCCGCGGCAGCCGCCTAATGATCAATGTCATGGGCGTGCTCATAGCCGGATTCTTCTGGTACATCGCCGAAGTGACGATTGCCATTGCCGGCGGTTCGGCTGTGGCAATGAGCGGTGCAGTGACCATCGGTTTTGTAGTAGTGTTGATTTTAGTAACATTGATTTATTTTCTCTGGCTCTGGCGCGCCTGAGTGCGTATAATGAATCGAGAGAGGAGGCGCGGCGATGTCGCAAAGCAATAAGAAAGACCGAAAGCAGATCGTGCTGCGTCTTTCCCCGGAATTGTATGATGCATTGGCTCATTGGGCGGACGATGAATTTCGCTCCATCAATGGGCAGATCGAATTTTTGTTGACCGATGCGGTGCGAAAAGCAGGCCGCGAGAAAAAACAATAGTTTCCATGAAAGGATATGAATCATGTTAATAACGACACTCTCATCCATTAATGAGCAGGATTACAAGATTATTGGGCTGGTGCGCGGCAGTGCTGCTTTTAGCAAAAACGCTGTCAAGGACATCGGCCAGGCCTTCAAGTCGGTGGTGGGCGGCGAACTGAAAAGCTACTCGGATTTGCTTGATATGGCGGCCGACTCAGCCACTCAGAAGATGGAGCAGCAGGCCGATGAGCTTGGTGCTGACGCCATTGTGGGCGTGACTTACACCAGCATGAGTATGGCCGACGGAGCCGCAGCTGTAATGGTCAGCGGCACCGCTGTAAAATTGATTTAAGAATGGAGGAGCAGCAATGCTTTTGGTTTCTACGGATACATTGGCAGATCGCAGTTATACGGAGATTGGCTTTGTGAAAGCCACATCGGTGTATAGCAAAAACCTTGCCAAGGACATTGGTCAATCGCTGAAATCGGTGGTGGGCGGTGAGCTGAGAGGCTATACCGATCTGCTCGATACGGTCACCGACATTGTGATTGAGAAACTGGAGGCAAAAGCAGCGGCCATGGAGGCCGATGCAGTGATTGGCATTAATTATGCCACCAGTAATCTCACTGAGTATGGCGCGGAAATCATTGCTTATGGCACTGCTGTGAAGTTCCTATAAATTTGTGTTAAAAAAGAGCGTTCTATCTTTTGCGATAGAACGCTCTTTTCTTATGCATTGGTGTCCTGTGGTGGCCAGTCCAGCTGAATCAGCGGAATGCCGGCTTCTTTGAAGAGCTCTTTGGAGAGACCATCGGGATAGTCGCCGCTGTAGACAACGCGCTCAATGCCAGCGCCGATGAGAATGCGGGCACAGAGGCTGCAGGGTGAATGGGTGCAGTAGAGGGTGGCGCCGGAAATGGAAACGCCCATGATGGCTGCCTGGATGACGGCGTTTTGCTCGGCGTGCAGAGCGCGGCAGTATTCGTGGCCTTCGCCGGAAGCGAAGCCCATGCGCTGGCGTGTGCAGCCGCCGAGATCGTCGCAGTGGGCCATTCCTGGAGGGGCACCGTTGTAACCCGTAGTGATGATGCGGTGGTCTTTGACAAGGATGGCGCCGACGTGGCGGCGCAGGCAGTTGGAGCGTTTGGCGATGATGTGGGTGATTTCCATAAAATAGGTATCCCAATCTGGACGCTTGAGCATGAGGAGTCCTCCTTCTATTAAAATGAGTATGATTTCATAAAAAATGTTCAGGAATAAATCATAAAAAGATCCAATGGATCTTGAAGTCATGGTAGCACGTGAGCGCGCGAGATGCAAGCCGGAGGAATTCTCGGTGAGTGGTGGAGTGCAGCAAGGGGTTGTGCTATAATGAAGTCAATTGTGAAGCTTAATTTATTTTATGTGACATAATGGAAGTTAAAGAATACAACTATTAAAGAGGTGTATCCATGAAAAAGATCATGTTTGTGTTTGGGACTCGTCCCGAAGCCATCAAAATGGCGCCACTGGTCAAGGCGATGGAAAAAGCGGAAGATTTGGAGCCGCTGGTTGTCGTCACGGCTCAGCATCGTGAGATGTTGGATCAGGTGTTGGAGCTTTTTGATGTGCATCCAAGTTACGACTTGAATTTGATGAAGCCGCAGCAAACCTTGACCGACATCACCGCTGGTGTGCTGCGCGGCATCGAACGCATTGTTATTAAGGAAAAGCCGGACATCGTGCTGGTGCACGGCGATACGACGACCACTTTTGCGGGTGCGTTAGCCAGCTTCTATCAGCAGGTGCCTGTGGGCCACGTTGAAGCAGGGCTGCGCAGCGGCAACATGTATTCGCCGTTTCCGGAAGAAGCCAATCGCAAGCTGACCGGTGCCATGGCAACCGTTCATTTTGCGCCAACACCTCAGGCGCGCGCCAACTTGCTGCATGAAGGTGTGGATCCATCGGGCATTTATACCACGGGGAACACCGTCATTGATGCTCTGATGATGACCGTAAAACCAGATTATGTGTTTGATGAAGAACTGACGCGCATGTTGGATGTGCCGGGACGCAAGGTGCTTTTAACGACCCATCGTCGCGAAAACCTTGGGCAGCCAATGGTGCAGATTTTCCGTGCCGTTCGTCAGCTGCACGAACGCTTCCCAGATGTGAACTTCTATTTCCCAATGCATAAGAACCCTCGTGTGCGTGCTTTGGCCAAAGAAGCGCTCGAAGAACTGGACCGCGTGCATCTGTTTGAACCGCTGGATTATGCACCGTTTGCCAATTTGGTCAGCCGTATGGATCTGGTGCTTACGGACAGTGGTGGTCTGCAGGAAGAAGCACCGGCTCTTGGCAAGCCTGTTCTCGTGCTGAGAGATACCACGGAACGTCCGGAGGCTGTCGAAGCTGGCACGGTGAAGTTGGTTGGCTGCGATACTCAGCTTATTGTTGACACTGTTTCCAAGCTCTTTACCGATGCAGATGCCTATGCTGAAATGGAACATGCTGTGAACCCATACGGCGATGGTCAAGCTTGCGCGCGTATTATTTCTGCGCTGCGTTATTACTTTGGCTTTGATGCTGAACGTCCAGCAGACTGGCGATGAATGAAACGGTGAAGTTTTCGGAAAATGGCATATATTTCACAAAATTTCATCTATTCATAAAAATAAGCAACTCTTATGTGTAAATGGTAACATATAGATGGTCTTAAAATTCCCTTTTTGTTATACTTATCTTGTCAGATTGAGAAATGTCTCACAAGGGAGGCGATGGAATGTCGATGCATTATCGGCGTCGGTCAAAAAAAGACCCTGAGGGCCAGGAAAAGTCCCAGAGCCCGATGTATCGAGCCTTCAATGTCGCTCTTAGCTTTGGGATATCGCTGGCTGTTTCGCTGTTTATCATGATCAAAGTCGGTGCATGGTTTGACCAACGCTTTCAAATTGGCCCATATGGTACTGTGATATGTGTGCTGATTGCAA
This sequence comes from uncultured Peptococcaceae bacterium, assembly GCA_937922955.1. Classification (GTDB taxonomy): domain Bacteria; phylum Bacillota; class Peptococcia; order Peptococcales; family Peptococcaceae; genus UMGS1590. The sequence goes on from CALAKO010000195.1 coordinate 11,896, forward strand.
TCGTTGCTGGTTTTCGGACCCTCTATAGAGAGGTGCTACGCTTAGAGGAAGAAGACACGCAAAGGATGGAGAAAAAATGATGGCTCAAACTGTGATGGAGTTTGTGATTGGTTTTGCGGTAGGCGCTGTGGTTTGCCTGGGGAAAGAATATCTTTTGCAGCGCTTTATATTGACAGGCAATAAATTTTTCACGACACTGCTTTTTTGGGCGCGTTTTCTGATTGACGCAGCGGTGATGGTGGCAATGTTTTGCTACTCCATTCCTGCGCTTGTTGGAAGTGCGATGGGGCTATCGGTTTATATGGTGGTCGTGGTTGTGCAAACGCTGAAAAAAGGGCAGTGATCACAAAGAGAGAGGTGATATTTTTGGGTGGACAAGCAATGCTTGCAAGTGAAGAGGTCTCCAATATTGTCTATCAAAATGGCAATTTTGTTCTGACGAACGAAATCACCACCATGTGGGGTGTCATGATTGTCCTCATCCTGTTGGCCTATTTTGCAACACGCAATCTCCAGATGAAACCAAAAACGTGGAGTTTGCAAAACATTTTTGGCTGCATCATTGACTTTTTGATGGACACCATCGAAGGTATCATGGGCAAAGAAAATGGCCGTAAATACGCTCCATTTTTGCTTACGATTTTCTTCTTGATCATTTGTTCAAACTATGTGGGCCTCTTGCCACTGGCTGGCCATGTGCAATATGGCTATAAGCCACCAACCAGCAATCTGAGCGTCACTGCGGCGTTGGCGATTATCACAATTCTGGCGTTTTTCTTCTATGGGATCAAAAACAGTCCGAAAAAATTCTTTAAGTTTTTCTTTTCGCCGATGCTGCCATTGAATCTGCTCGACTTGTTTACTCGTCCGTTGTCGTTGGCCGTCCGTCTTTACGGTAATATCTATGGTGAAGAAATGGTTATTGGGTTCCTGTTTGGGATGATCCCACTCTTCTTGCCACTGCCAATGTACGCGTTGAGTATTCTTTTCGGAGCCATTCAGGCGTATGTATTTATGATGCTGGCAACAATCTATCTCCAGGAAAGTGTCTCTGGACACTAAAACAGTAATGCAGAAAAGTAGCACACAAACGATTTTTAAGGAGGATTTTCTTTATGGGAGCAACTGGATTAATCGCATTGAGTATGGCAATTGCCATTGGTTTGTCTGCAATCGGTTCTGGTATCGGTCAGGGTATCGCAACCGCTCGTGCAACGGAATCTATGGCTCGTCAGCCGGAAATGGCCGGTGGGATTCGTACAACGCTGATTTTGGGTCTTGCATTTATGGAAACCTTGACCATTTATGGTCTGCTGATCGCGTTGATGCTGTATTCCCAGCTTTAATGGATAATCGTTTATAAAAATAGATTCGCCGCTTGTCGGCGTAAGGAGGATAAAATAAATGGATGTATCTGGATTGATCGCATTAAGTATGGCAATTGCCATTGGTTTGTCTGCAATTGGCTCTGGTATTGGTCAGGGTATTGCTACTGCAAAAGCAACGGAATCTATGGCTCGTCAGCCAGAAATGGCCGGTGGGATTCGTACGACTTTGATTCTTGGTCTCGCATTTATGGAAACGCTGACCATCTATGGTCTGCTCATCGCTCTGATGCTGTATTCCCAGCTTTAATGAAGTGATTCGCATAGAAGCAAGACGCAATCATTCATACAAAGTAAGGAGATGGTTTTATGAGCATTGAGCCATCCACACTCATATTTGCGCTTATCAACTTCTTGATTCTTCTGTTCTGCTTGAAGAAATTCCTCTACAAGCCGCTGTTCAACATGCTTGATGAACGTGCGTCCACCATTGCAAAAAATGTGGACGATGCAGAACAGGCGCGTGAAGAAGCCAACGCTCTCAAAGCAGAGTATGAAGCCAGCCTGAAAGAAGCGCAGACAAAGGCTCAAGAAATTATTCAGAACGCCAATAAACTTGGTGAAGAAACCCGTGCTGAAATTATCGCAAAGGCGCGCGAAGAAGCTGCGCGTGCAAGCGAAAAAGCAAGAGAAGAAATCAACCGCGAAAAAGAACAGGCCCTCAAAGACCTGCGTGCTGAAGTGGCAGATCTCGCTGTAGATGCAGCGTCTAAGATCATTGGCCGCAACGTAACCATCGCGGATCATGAAAATCTTGTCAACGAATTTATTAAAGAGGTAGGGGACGCTAAATGAACGATGCAGGAGTAGCCAAACGCTATGCACAGGCACTGTTCATGCTCGCGGACGAATCCCAAAACGTCGATAAAATCGGTCAGGACCTTGCTTACGCCTGCGAAACCATTTATGGCAACGCAGAGTTGGAGCAAGCGTACACTGGCGTGCAATTTTCAATGAGAGGCAAGAAAAATGCCATCGCAAAAGTGTTCCAGGGTCAAGTGGATCAGGTTGTGGTGAATTTCCTGCAGATTCTCATCGAAAAAGGCCGTACTGGTTATTTGGCGGATATCCAGAAAGCTTATGGCAAGCTGCTGGATGAACGTAATGGCATCGCCGATGCAACGGTGACGTCGGCCTATCCGCTGAAAGAGGAAGAAGCAAAAAATATCGCCCTGGCACTCGGAAAGGCAGTGGGCAAGACCATTCGCCTGGAAGTGGTGGTCGACTCATCTCTGGTTGCCGGCGTCAAGCTGAAATACGGCGATAAGATCATCGACGGCTCCGTAGAAGCTCGTTTAGCGAGCATGCGAAAGCGCCTCATGACACAGGACATTGTAGGAGGTGAAGGTCCCCAATGAGCATTAGACCAGATGAAATAAGCTCTATTTTAAAAGAAGAAATTCAGAACTTTGACCAGACCGTCGAAACTAGCGAAATCGGTACTGTTATCGAAGTCGGTGACGGTATCGCTCGTGTACACGGACTCCAGAACGCCATGGTTAACGAACTTCTTGAGTTCCCTGGCGGCGTCAAAGGGATGGCCCAGAACCTTGAAGAAGACAACATCGGTTGCATTCTTCTTGGGGAATTTGAACATATCAAGGATGGCGACCCAGTTAAGCGTACGGGCCGCATCATCGAAGTACCGGTTGGTGAAGCGCTGATCGGTCGTGTTGTAAACGCCATCGGTGAACCAATCGATGGCAAAGGTCCAATTGAGACCACCAAATCCCGTCCAGTTGAAAACGTTGCCCCTGGGGTTATTACCCGTGAAGGGGTACACGAACCGTTGCAGACGGGTCTTAAGGCAATCGATGCCATGATTCCTATCGGCCGTGGTCAGCGTGAATTGATCATTGGTGACCGTCAGACCGGTAAAACCGCTATTGCCATCGATACCATCATCAACCAGAAGGGGCAGGATGTTATCTGCATCTACGTTGCGATTGGTCAGAAAGCATCCACCATTTCCAACGTTGTTGGTACCCTCGAAGAATATGGTGCCATGGATTACACCATCGTCGTTGCAGCAACGGCATCCGAACCATCCCCAATGCTTTACATCGCGCCATACGCTGGTGCAGCAATGGGTGAAGAGTTCATGTTCAACGGCAAAGACGTTCTCATCGTTTACGACGACCTGTCCAAACAGGCTGTTGCTTATCGTGAACTTTCTTTGCTTCTGCATCGCCCACCAGGCCGCGAAGCATATCCAGGGGACGTATTCTATCTCCACAGCCGTCTGCTCGAACGTGCAGCGAAACTGGAAGATAAATACGGCGGCGGTTCCATGACCGCACTGCCAATCATTGAAACCCAGGCAGGTGACGTATCCGCTTACATTCCAACCAACGTTATTTCCATTACCGATGGTCAGATCTTCCTGGAAACCGACCTTTTCCACTCCGGGGTTCGTCCTGCTATCAACGCAGGTATTTCCGTATCTCGAGTCGGCGGTGATGCACAGATTAAAGCAATGAAGAAAATCGCCGGGAACCTGCGTGGTGACCTTGCACAGTACAACGAATTGAAGGCATTCTCTCAGTTCGGCAGTGACCTTGACGACATCACCAAGGCTACCCTTGCTCGTGGTGAACGTCTCACTGAAGTGCTCAAGCAAAAGCAGTATTCCCCAATGCCGGTTGAAGAACAGGTTGTCAGCATCTACGCGGTAGTGAAAGGGTATTGCGACAGCATCAAGACCGAAAATGTTGGTCGTTTTGAAAAAGAATTCCTTGATTTCATGCGTGCATCCAAGTATAAAGAAAGCGTCTTAGAGGCGATCGTTTCAACTGGTAAAATGGAACCAGAAACTGAAGATGCGCTGAAGAAAGCAATTGTAGAATTTAAGGAAGGCTTCCAAGGCTAAGAGAGGAAGGTGAGACGTCTTGGCAAATGCTAAAGAGATCAAACGCAGAATGCAGAGTATTGCAAATACGAAGCAGATCACAAACGCCATGAAGATGGTCTCCGCCTCCAAGCTCCGTCGTGCACAAAAGCAGATTGGTGCTGGACGTCCTTATCAGGAAAAATTACGTCAGGTTTTGGCGCAAGTTTCCGCATCGATGTCCGGTGAAAGTACAGATCCGCTGCTCGAAGTGCGTCCTGTCAATCATGAAGCGTTTTTAGTCATTGCATCCAATAAAGGGCTTGCAGGTGGCTTTAACGCCCATGTTATGAAGGAAGCGCATCGCGTTATTAAAGAAGCACAGGCAGCTGGTCATGAAGTCAGCGTTATTGCTGTTGGCCGAAAAGCGCAGGAATATTTCACCAAACATGGCATTCCTGTGGACGTGGCGTATCTTGATACGAACGATATTCCGGATCCACACGATAGTGAGATCATCGCTAAAGAGATTCGCTCGGCGTATGAAACTGGAAAATACGATAAAGTCAGCATTGTTTATCCGTTGTTCCGTTCGGTCATGAGTCAGGTGCCAACCGTTGTGCCGCTTCTGCCAATTGAAAGTGATGCCCTTGCTCAGGGAGAAGCCGCAGAAGACGACAAATACACCGTTGACTACATGTTCGAGCCAGACGCAGCCAGTATTCTCAGCCAGCTCCTGCCAATGTATCTGTCCAATCAGATTCATGGCTGCATGGCTGATGCGAAAACCGGTGAACATGGCGCACGTATGACCGCCATGACTGCTGCGACGGATAACGCTACCGAGCTCTTGAGCCAGCTGGAAATCAGCTACAACCGTGCACGTCAGGCTGCGATTACCAATGAAATCATTGAAATCGTTGCTGGCGCCAACGCGTTGGGCTAATGCACGCAGAAGGAGGAAGATCCGTCTTGAATAATCAAGGTAAAATTATAAAAGTTGTTGGTCCTGTCGTTGACGTAGAGTTTGCGGCAGATCAACTTCCAGAAATCAACTATGCGCTTCATGTTTCCAATGAAGGGCAGGAAATCGAATTAGAAACCAAGCTTGATGTAACATTGGAAGTTGCAGAACATCTTGGCGGTAACGTTGTGCGTACCATCGCCATGAGTTCCACCGATGGTCTTGTGCGCGGGCTGAATGTTGAAAACACTGGCAGTCCAATCACTGTTCCTGTTGGTGACTGCACCTTAGGCCGTCTCTTCAACGTTACTGGTCAGCCAATTGATGAAGAAGGCCCAGTCAATGAAACCGAACGCTGGTCCATTCACCGTGAAGCACCAAGCTTTTCCGAACAAAACCCTGAAAAAGAAATCCTCGAAACCGGGATCAAAGTTATCGACTTGCTCTGCCCATACGTTAAGGGTGGTAAAATCGGTCTCTTCGGTGGTGCCGGTGTAGGTAAAACCGTATTGATTCAGGAATTGATTCGTAACATTGCTCACGAACACGGCGGCTATTCCGTATTCGCAGGTGTTGGTGAACGTACTCGTGAAGGGAAAGACCTTCTCGTAGAAATGAAGGAAAGCGGCGTTATCGATAAAACCAGTCTCGTGTTCGGTCAGATGAACGAACCACCTGGTGCACGTATGCGTATCGCCTTGACCGGTCTGACCATTGCGGAATATTTCCGTGATGTTCAGCATCAGGACGTATTGCTCTTCATTGATAACATTTTCCGTTTCTCCCAGGCTGGTTCCGAAGTATCCGCGCTGCTTGGCCGCATGCCATCTGCCGTAGGGTATCAGCCAACGCTGGCTACCGAAATGGGTCAGATGCAGGAACGTATTACTTCTACTGACAAAGGGTCCATCACCTCTGTTCAGGCCGTTTATGTGCCTGCCGATGACTTGACCGACCCAGCACCAGCAACCACCTTT
>CALAKO010000196.1 GCA_937922955.1 uncultured Peptococcaceae bacterium
GCTGGATGGCGTTGGACATCGGTCCAAAAACGATTGCGCTGGCTGAAGAAAAAATCAGCACCGCGAAGACCGTCATTTGGAATGGCCCAATGGGCGTTTTCGAACAGGATGCGTTTGCAGTGGGTACTAACGCGCTTGCAAAAGCCGTTGCTATGTCCGAGGCTTACTCCGTTGTGGGCGGTGGCGATTCCGTGGCTGCTGTGAAAAAATCCGGCATGGCCGACAAAATCAACCACATTTCCACCGGCGGCGGCGCCTCTTTGGAATTCATGGAAGGTCGTTTGCTGCCAGGGTTGTCCGTGCTTGAAGAGCGGGAGGATTAAAATGAAAAGACGTCCGTTGTTTGTAGCCAACTGGAAAATGAACAAAACCATGGCTGAAACACAGGGTTTTTTAGAGGCATTTGCTGCGTTTACGCTGCCGGAATCATCCGATGCGGCCATCTGTGCTCCATTTATGGATTTGACCGTATTGCGTGGTCAAGATCAGGTGGCAGTAGGGGCTGAAGACGTATACCCCGCTGAAAAAGGTGCCTTTACTGGCGAAATTTCTGCAGAGATGCTGAAAGAGTGCAACGTTAAATACGTGATCGTTGGGCACAGTGAGCGCCGTCAGATTTTAGGCGAATCGGATGCCTTTGTGGCCCAAAAATACCATTACTGCACCGAGCATGATCTGGTGCCAATTCTTTGCGTAGGGGAGACCCTGGAACAGCGCGAAGCCGGGGAAGCCGAAGCTTGGTGCAAGGGACAGCTGGATGCTGTTTTTGCCGGAGCAGAATCTTTGCCAGAGGGAATTGTGGTGGCTTACGAACCAATCTGGGCGATTGGCACTGGTAAGACGGCTACTTCTGAAGATGCTCAGCAAATGATTGCGGCTCTGCGCGCGCATTTAGCGGCTTTGATTGGCGAAGAAAAGGCCGCGGGTGCACGCATGCTTTATGGCGGTTCTGCAAAACCGAGCAACATTCGTGAGCTGATGGCTCAGCCAGACATCGATGGCGGCTTGATTGGCGGCGCTAGCTTGGAGCCGGACAGCTTTTTTGCACTGATTAATGAAGGAAGTGCCGATATTGACTAAACCTTTAGTATTAATGATTCTTGACGGCTGGGGCATCAACCCAGAATGCAGCAACAATGCTGCCTGTCAGTCGCAAACGCCGCGCTTGGACGCGCTGTTTGTGACTTGTTCCCATGCCACGCTGCTGTGCAGCGGAGAAGCGGTGGGGCTGCCGGATGGTCAGCAGGGGAACTCTGAAGTCGGCCATCTTAATCTTGGCGCTGGGCGCATTGTTTACCAGGATCTTTTGCGCATCAGCCGCGCCATTGACGACGGCAGTTTTGAACAAAACGATGCATTTGTCCGCATGATGACTCGTTTAAAAGAAAACGATCAAGCGCTTCATCTCATGGGCTTGTTGTCCGATGGCGGGGTGCATTCTCATCAAGACCATCTTTACGCTTTGCTGAAGATGGCTAAAAACATGGGATTGGAAAAAGTGTATGTCCATGCTTTCATGGATGGCCGTGATGTGTCGCCGACTTCAGGCGTTCACTACTTGGAACAGTTACAGGAACAGCTGACGGCTATCGGTGTTGGTAAGCTGGCAACGGTCAGCGGGCGATACTACGCCATGGACCGCGACAAGCGTTGGGAGCGTGTGGAACGCGCTTGGAAGGCGATGGTTCGCGGAGAAGGCGAAAAAGTGGACGATGTGATTGCGGCCATGCATGCTTCCTATGACAACGATGTGACCGACGAATTCATCGTGCCAATGGTATGCATTGGCGATGAAGGCCGCATCCATGAAAACGATGGCATCATTTTCTACAATTTCCGTGCGGACCGCGCCAAACAGCTCAGCCGCAGTTTTGTGGATCCGTCTTTCGATGGATTTGACCGCGGCGATTGGCAGTCTATTGAATTGATCAGCATGACCGAATACGATGCCAGTTTGAACGACATGCTGACCGTTGCTTACCCACCGCTTGAATTGACCAACACTTTGGGCGAATGGCTGGCTAAACAGAATAAGACCCAGCTGCGCACGGCAGAAACCGAAAAATACGCCCACGTTACGTCGTTCTTTAATGGCGGGGTGGAAGCACCGAACGACAAGGAAGAGCGTGTGCTGATTCCGTCGCCGAAGGTGGCGACCTATGACCTGCAACCAGAAATGAGCGCAGAAGCCGTTGCCGACACGGTGGTCAAAGGTGTGGAAAGTGGAAAATATGATTTCATCCTCGTTAATTTCGCCAATCCAGACATGGTTGGTCACACAGGTGTGCTGAGCGCAGCCATTCAGGCTATGGAAGCCGTCGATGTGGCAGTGGGCCGTGTGGTCGATGCTGTGGCAGCGGCCAATGGCAAATTGTTAATCTGTGCCGATCATGGCAACTGTGAAAAAATGGCCAATGAAGATGGGTCCCCATTCACCTCACATACAACCAACCCTGTACCGGTGATTTTGTTTGGTGATGAGCGCACCCTGCATGATGGGCGTTTGTCCGATGTTGCGCCAACTGTTTTGGCGTTGATGGAGCTCGATCAACCTGCTGAAATGACAGGTTCATCCTTATTAAATGACTAAAGGAGATAGTAAAATGGCAAAAATTGAACGCATTGTTGCAAGAGAAATTCTCGATTCCCGTGGTAATCCAACAGTAGAAGTGGATGTCGTAACCGAATTCGGCGATATGGGCCGTGCAGCTGTTCCTTCCGGCGCATCTACAGGTGCTTTTGAAGCCGTTGAACTGCGCGATGGCGACAAATCTCGCTACCTCGGCAAAGGGGTCACCAAGGCTGTGGCTTACGTTAACGAAGAAATCGCACCAAAGCTCATTGGCTGGGACGTCAGCGATCAGACCGCTATTGATGCGGAATTGATCCGTTTGGACGGAACCGAAA
>CALAKO010000197.1 GCA_937922955.1 uncultured Peptococcaceae bacterium
TTTTTGTTGTTTTAGTAATCTATGCTTTAGGATTTATTTTTGAGGACCAACAACTGATTCTTGCTAAAATAATGTCGGGATATGGATGTCTGTTAGTGGTTGTTTTTGTAGGGTATTACTTGATGAAAACAAAAAGTCGTCCATTAATAAAAGCATTAACAACAATCTGGGCAGGCATCGGTTTGATGTTTATGATTTTATTGATCATTGGGTATACTAATTTGTTTGTATGGATGATTGTGTATCTATTATTGAGTATAATATGGTACATTCTTTCGAAAATCCATAATATATGAGTGTGCATGTATCAGTGAACGGCTTTTGATGTTGTTTTGAACAGCCGCGTTGGCAATGGTTGTGCTGGCGCTGTGCAAGTGAAAGAACCATGATATAGAAATCCTCGTTCTGCAGACAACGCAGGACGGGGATTTTGTGTCTCTGTGAAGGATTATTGGCTTTATTTAACACCTTTTTATGCCGCCGGATAACGATTCTTTATCAACAGGCCGCTGCGTTGCCCTTGGCAGCGGCGATTTGTTATACTGGCAGTAATACGAACGGTGTTTTTCTGGCGTTAAGGGGGATGAAGGATGAAGACAACATCGGTGGGGTTTTGTGCCTTGTTGATTTTATTGCAGAGTGTGCTTTATGGCTTTGGCGATCCGATTTCCAAGGCGGCTTACGAGACGATGAGCGTGTATTCGCTGATGACGGTGCGCTACACCATTGCGCTGGCGGCGCTGCTGCTTGTCTTTGGCCGACGCATTGTACGCGGCGTGCGTGCGGTGCCGGTGCGGCTTTGGCTGGTGCCGTCGCTGTGCATCGCTGGCGGCTATGTGCTCAACAACATCGCTCTTAACCTCACCACGGCCACTTCGGCAACCTTTCTGCGCTCGATGGCAATCATTCTCACACCGATCCTCGCCTTTCTCATCCATCGCACGCGCTACCGCTGGGTGCACATTCCCTTGCAGCTGCTTGTTGTGGTGGGGCTGTATCTTTTTTGCGGCGGTTTCTCCGGCTTTGGCTTTGGCGAAATCGTTGGCCTTGGTTCGGCGGTGCTGATTGCTGGCTCTCTTGTGGCGAGCGGCACGGCCATGCAGCAAATGGATGCTCTCGCCCTCACCGCGGTGCAGGCGGCAGTCAGCATGGCGATGGCCCTCGTTTGCGCCTTTTTCTTTGAAGGCGGGCTGACCCTGCGCGGCGCTTCGCCGACGAACTGGGCCATCATCTTCTACCTGGCTCTGGCCTGCACCTTGCTTGGTTATCTGCTGCAAAACAAGGCTCTTGAAGGCATCTCTTCCCGCACCGTTGCCCTGCTCCAATGCACTGCGCCAGTGCTGACAGCGGTGTTCTCTTTCTTTCTACTTGGCGAACGCCTTACCACCGCGGGTCTCATTGGCGCCGCCATCATTCTCCTCTGCGTCGTCGCCGAAACCCTCATCGACGCTCAGGAGCCAGCGGACAGCTGAGCGATGACTGAAACCGTGAAAAAGGAGAATCGATGCGTATGTCTTCAGAAGCGTTGTTGATCGGCCTGGCTGTGGGCCTTTCCCTGCTCTTTTATGCCTCGGCGCTGGTGGTGCCGCGCATTGTGCTGGCGTTGCGCAAACGCTGGCTGCAGCGGAAAAAGAACCGATAATCATAGCATCCCCGATCTGCAGAACAAAGCAGGTCGGGAATTTTTTTAAGGTCGTTTGCGTTGCTTTCGTGGTTGTTTGCGTGGTTTTCCAACTTTTTAAACATAAATTATGGTATAATTCTGAAAAAGATATGGAAAGGGAGGCGAAAACAATGAAAACGATGTGGCGTTATTGTGTGATGATTGCAGGATTGGTACTAGCAGGATGGATGAGTGTGCCAGGAATGGCTGAAGCGGCGATATTGAATGTGAACGGTGAAAATTTAACCATTGAATCGTCGGGAAAAGTGCTGATGCAGGATGGCACGACCTGGGTGTCGGAAGCATTCCTGCAGGATGAAATGTTTTTGACGCTGGCCAAAGAGGACGAACGGTTTACACTGACCAACGCGTATGAAGATTTCACGCTGGAAGGCGCGGTTGGTTCGAAGGTGCTGCGGCTGAATGGCGACGAAAAGCAAATGGCAGCAGCGGCGAAAAGCATTGATGGCACCTTGTATGTACCGTTGCGTCCGTTGATGGAGTGGTTTGGAGAAATTGCCTGGGACGGCAGCCAGCAGGCGGTTTTCGCACGGTTTGACTACAACGACCAGCTGGACCTTCCGCAGGCACAGCTTGCGGAAGAACCGATGCGCTATGACATTCCAATGAATTCAGGCATTGTGCCGGATGAAAACGATGTGCCAATCTATGAGACGTCCAAAGGACTGATTATAGAGCAAAGAACCAATGAAGATCATTTGGCCGCTGTTCGGCTTGGCAGTAAGGTGCTGATCGCACCGCAGCACGAGGGCAATGTGCTGCATGGCGAAAGCTATGCGGTCGAGGACGACTATCTTTATTGGATCGAGAAGCCGGATCCAGCGATTGTAATGGCTGGCGATCCGCAGTGGTACCTCTATATTCAGGAGCGCAGGGATGGTGCAGAGCCCGTTTGTGTGGACAGTGGTTCTTACAAAGCACTGCCGTCCGACTATGTGCTGGGAAATTGCAGCTTTAAGAACGGCAACATCATCTGGCTGCGCGGCGATAAGGACAGTGATCAGATCGAAGCGCGCCTCTATCAGCACGACACCGGCAAAACGACGGTGCTCGACAGCATTTCTGTCACGTCGAATGAAACGCTGGAAGTCGAGCTGGGCGACGAGGACGCTTTTTGGACGCGGAGCCGCCTCATGGAAGGCATGCGTCAGTATGGAACACTGAAACGGATGCATCTGTCAGATGGCAGCATCGACAATCTGTCGCAAGGTTACAATCTGCTGAGTCCGCATGTGATTGGCGACCATTTGATCGTTCGCATGAAACCAGAAGGCAACAATTTCATGCCCGATCTGGACCATCCAGGAAATGTGATCAGCACCGAGCTGTGGGTCTATGACCTGGAAAAAGAAGCATGGTCTTTCAAAGTGGACAATCATCTGGCGCTCATTGGCGAAAATCGTGTCATCAATATGCCAATTGCGTTGGATGCACGCCACATGACGGTGAGCGTTGACGATGGCAGCGGGTATCACATGCCGATCGTTGATTTGGAAACAGGCATGGTGTATGATACCGCCAACGAAGAAAATGAATCTCTTCTGTTCATGCAGTATGGGATGGTTGGAGAAGGACAGACGGCGATCCGAACGATTCAGCCAGTTTTTGACATGGGTTCGTGCATGGTGGCGCAGCAAACCATGACAAATGGCGTTCTTAGTGAGAGCTATGTGCCGATTAGATTTGAATGGTCAACGAGCAGTGAGTGACAGAAAAAGGGGATCATGATGGATAATGGTTTTTGGAATTTGTCGCTGATTGCGCTGGCGCTGCTGCAGGTGTATTTTATCTGCCTTTTTGCCTCGCAGTTTTTAGCGAAGAAGGGCAAGAAAGCGAGCCGAAATGTGTATGCGGTGAGCGGCATTCTCTGGGTGATTTCGGCCGGCCTGTTTGTGTATCTGTTGTTTATTCAGTAGCGATTCTTCGGTGAAAAATGAAAGAGTGGCCATTTGATGGATGATTTCTGACAAGCGAATAATCATAGCAGCAGGCGTTGTTTGCCTGCTGCTTTTTTGCTGGTCGCTGACGCTGGTTTTTAAATTCAGAATAAAAAATCATTACTGATGCGTAAAATGTGCCTTAAATTTGAAATAAGGGCGTTTTTATGCTATAATTT
>CALAKO010000198.1 GCA_937922955.1 uncultured Peptococcaceae bacterium
GAATCTCTTTGACAGAAATGGTCTGAGCTTGCAGCGGTGCCGGAGCAATGGTGATGGCGTTGTCGCTGATTTGGACGTTTGCGCCAAAACCGCGCAGCAATTCAACAATGGCCTTGTCGCCCTGGCTGGAAGACAAATCCAGTCCGGTCATGGTCACCGGCGCAGAAAGGGCGCCTGCTGCCAGGAAAAAGGCGGCATTGGACCAATCGCCTTCAATGGTGCAGCCACCATTTTCAGGCAGGCGGTAAGCGGCGTCGGCGGCGACATGGAAATGGCTGCCGTCTTCTTCGACGGCAACACCGAAGCGACGCAGCACGTCGAGGGTGAGGTCAATGTATGGACGGGACTGCAGCGGCGTCGTCAAGGTGATGTCGAGGGCTTCATTCAGGAGCGGTGCTGCCAGCAGCAGGCCGGTGAGATACTGGCTGCTGATGTGCCCAGGAAGAGACACGGCGCCTCCGTGCAGGGGGCCGCTGATGGTCAGCGGCAGATGCTCAGAAGTCGTCGTAGCACCGAGGGTATGCAGCACATTGAGAATCTCAGAAATGGGGCGCTCCGGCAATCGGCCTTCACCGACAAAGGCGGCGCTGCCACCGAGAGCAGCACTGACCGGCAGGAGAAAGCGCAGTGTGGAACCGCTTTCGCAGCAGTTGATGAGCGCCGCATCACGAACTTGCTGAATCGGTGTAATGCTGATGGTGCTGCCTTCTCGGGTGATGTCTGCGCCCAGGGCTTTTATGCAGTCGAGGGTGGTGTCAATATCAATGGAGCTGGTTGGCAGCTGCCATTGGGAGGACCGATCGGCCAGGCTGGCAGCGATGAAAATTCGGTGCGCGGCCGATTTTGAGGGAATGGCAGCGATGGTGCCGCCAAGGGATGCAGGTGAAAGCTTCATATCAGAGCGGCTCCTTTCCAAGCTGGAGCAATTCCAGCAATGTATCGTAGTCAACAGTACGCAGGCCGCAGTCGCCGATGGATTGCGGCACGACGATGGTGATGGCGCTGCTGCCAGCTTTTTTGTCGCGGCGGCAGACATCCAGCATGGCGCTGGCTTCATAGTCGCAGGTGATTGGCAGATTGTTCGCCAACAGGGCGCGTTCAACGCGGACGGCGGTGCCTGGTTGGCTCCAGCCTTTGCGGAGGCAGGCACGTGCCATCATCGCCAGGCCAATGGCTACGGCGTGACCGTGGCTGACGGCAAAGTCGGAAAGCTGTTCAATGGCGTGGGCAAAGGTGTGTCCAAGATTGAGCAGCTGCCTGGTACCTTTTTCGTACTCGTCTTCGCTGACGATTTGGTTTTTATAGGCGACGCAATCGCTGACTATGGCATCCAGGTCGCTGGATGTCTGTGTCAGACGTTCGCTGGCGATGCGGTCAAAGAGCGATGGGTTATGCAGCACGCCGTATTTGATGCTTTCTGCCACCCCGTCGGCAAAATCGTGGTCGTTCATGGTGGCGATGCAGTCGACGTCGCAGTAAACAGCCAGCGGCTGATAGAAGGCGCCGACGAGATTTTTGCCGGCAGCAATGTCGATGGCGGTTTTACCGCCGACGGAAGAATCTACTGCCGCAAGCAGCGTGGTTGGCACCTGGACAAAAGGAATGCCGCGCTGGTAGCAGGAAGCAGCAAATCCGCTCAAGTCGCCGACAACGCCGCCGCCGAGTGCCACAACCAGGTCGCTGCGATGCAGACCGGCCAGGCTCCAGTCGTTCATCAGCTTTTCCAATACGGCAAAGCTTTTGCTGTTTTCACCAGCCGGAACCACGCTGGTCATGACGCGAAAGCCTGCTTCCGAGAGGCTCTTTGTCAAACGTTCCAGATAGAGAGGAGCCACGGTGCTGTCGCTGAACACCATGGCCTGGCAGGGCCGGTGCAGCTGTGACAGCATGGCACCGACCTCATCCAGCAGCTTGTGACCAACATATACCTTGTAAGGCTGGCCTGTTTTTACATCAATGGTTGAAGTGATCATTGATGCAGTTCCTTCTGGCAGAAAGCGTGCAGCTTGAGAACGTCTGCAGCCACTTCATCGAAGGTTTCAGGACGCAGGCACTGTGGGCCGTCGCATTTTGCACGTTCTGGATCGTTGTGTACTTCGATCATAAGACCATCGGCACCGGCAGCAACAGCGGCCATGCTGAGTGGACGAACCATGCGACGGATACCAGCAGCGTGGCTAGGGTCGATGACGATCGGCAGGTGCGTCAGTTCGCGCAGCATTGGAACCGCAGAAATGTCGAGGGTGTTGCGGGTCTTGGTTTCGAAGGTGCGGATACCGCGTTCGCAGAGGATGACGTCCATGTTGCCGCCAGCCATGATGTATTCCGCACTCATCAGCCATTCCTGGTAGGTGGCGCAGAGGCCGCGCTTGAGAAGGACAGGCTTGTTCATCTTGCCGACTTCCTTGAGCAGGTTGAAGTTTTGCATGTTGCGGGCACCAATTTGCAGAATGTCGACGTCTTCGAACAGTGGCAGCTGGGAAATATCCATGACCTCGGAAATGATTGGCAGGCCAGTGGCTTCCTTGGCTTTCAAGAGAAGCTGAATGCCTTCCGCGCCCATGCCCTGGAAGGAGTATGGAGAGGTGCGAGGTTTGAAAGCACCGCCGCGGAGAATGGTTGCCCCAGCAGCTTTGACACGCTGTGCCACTTCGATGATTTGTTCTTCGCTTTCAACAGAGCATGGACCGGCGATCAGTGTCATTGTGCCGCCGCCGATGGTGGCGTCGCCAACATGGATGACCGTGTCTTGCGGATGGAACTTGCGATTGGCGTTTTTGTATGGTTCCTGGATGCGGGTGACGCTGTCCACGATTTCCAGCGCTTCGATTAATTCAATATCCACACGAGAGGTATCCCCAACGAGACCGATAATGGAGTATGCGTCCCCTTCGGAGAAGTAGAGGTGGAGATTCATCGATTCGAGCCAATCGGTGAGCTGCTGAACTTGTGCCTGATCTGCGTTTTGTCTAAGTTTGATAATCATGAATAAGTACTCCTTTCAAATTGGGGTGAATGAGAAATAATTATGAGTATAAAAAAACTGCACGGGGATTATCCTCCGTGCAGTTGCTATCTCTCACATATAAAATGTCAGATAGTGCTGTTTTCAGGATAACCCAAAAAACCCTTACTGAATACAGTAAAGGTAAAGTAGCTAAAGTAATATTGGGTTGCCTGATTAACAGTATTGATTGACATTTTTATCACCTGTATGGTAAAAGTTTTCTAAAGAATATCACATTTCTTTGACGTTGTAAAGCACTCACGAATATTATTAGCAAATTTTTTATAATTATGCAGCCATTTTTCGCGCTCAGCCGCTGCTATCTGTGGACGACGACGGAAATTTTTCTGCCAGTATCGAAAGGAGAGGAACGACATGTTGACCATACGCTGCGCCACCTGCAAAACCAAGTTGTGGAAATACGACAAAATTGGCCATGGAGAAGTCCTGCGCTGTCACAAAGCACGCATTACAAAATGGTACGTTGAAGAAGAACGGCAAGACGACAAAATTGTCTGCCCAAACTGTAACCGCCCCATCGGCATTGATAAAGGGACGTTTTATAAGATGGATCCCAATGCTTTTCTTTACAACGGCACAAAACGCAACAAATAGAACGGTGGTGTCTTTGTCATTCGTGCGTTATAATGAGGGCATGAAAGCATGGAGGAGTGACTTTGATGGAGAAAAAATTTGACATTGCAGGGGATACGATTCGCATTCGCCGCATTCAGCCCGCTGACGATGCGATCATTGTGGAGATTATCCGAGCGAATTTACGCGCTGTGCATCTGGATATTCCTGGAACAGCGTATTTTGATCCGGAGCTGGAACATCTCAGTGTGTTTTATGACGCGGCGCCGGAAAAAAGAGGATACTATATTGTCACTGATGATGACGGCCGCGTCATTGGCGGCGTTGGCTTTGCAGAATTCGAAGGAGTGGAAGGCTGTGCCGAGCTGCAGAAGCTCTATCTCGATGACTCAGTGAAAGGGAAAGGTATTAGCCATCTGCTCATGGAGACGGTGGAAGAAGGAGCACGAGAAGCTGGCTACAAGAAGCTTTATTTGGAAACCCATACCTGCCTGGAAGCAGCCTGTGCGCTCTATGAAAAGCACGGGTATGAGAGCATTGCTCAGCCAGTGCCAACCCCGCATACGACCATGAATCGGTTTTATATAAAAGCATTGTGAGCATAAAAAACGGTACACACTGCGCGAATGTTTCGCACAGTGTGTACCGTTTTTTGTTTTAAATAAAGATCAGTTTCAAGACAAAGAGCACGGCCAAAACAAGCATGACCACAGAGATCTTTTTGCGTTTTTCGGCTGGTGCCATGATGTTGTAGAGAAGGTTGACTGCAACATAGGTGAGAACGCCAAGTGTCAGACCATCGCCGATGGAATAAGTGAGAGGCATGGCAAGAATGGTGACAAAGGCTGGCAGCCCTTCGGTAATATTGGTAAATTCAACATCTTTAACAGCGCTGAGCATCAAATAACCAACATAAATTAATGCTGGTGCTGTTGCGCAAGATGGGATTGCAATGAAAACTGGGGAGAAGAACATGGCAGCGAGGAAGAGGCAGCCAACGGTAATGGCGGTGTAACCGGTACGTCCACCAACACTAACGCCGGTAGAACTTTCCACATAGGTGGTAACAGTAGAAACCCCGAGGCAAGCGCCAGCAGTGGTTGCAAGCGCATCGGCCATAAGAGCGCGGCCGGCGTTTGGTACGTTGCCATTTTCGTCAAGCATGTTGGCTTTCGAGCAAACACCAACGAGTGTCCCAACAGTATCAAAGAAGTCAACAAAAAGGAAGGTTAACATAATAACCAGGAAATTGCTGACGTTCGCTGGATGCAGCAGATAACCAAAATCAATTTGTCCTGCAATTGGAGCGATGGATTCAAATTTAATAAGACCGGTAGGTAAGCTAATTCCAAGATTTGCAGCAGCTTCAGGTGCAATTAATGCATAACCCCAAGCAATGAGGGAGCAAACCACAATGCCAATTAAGATTGCGCCGCGAATACCGCGCTTGTCCAATGCAGCAATGATAACAACGCCGATGCAGGTGATGATGGCAGGTAAGGCGAAATGGTTTAAGGTAACAAGCGTGGATTCATCGCCAGCAACAATTCCGCCGTTGATCAGGCCGAGAAAAGCAATAAAAAGACCAATACCACCGGTAACAGCGAGTTTCATGTTGATCGGAATGGCATTAACAACGGCTTCACGCACTTTGCAAGCAGTGAGCAAAATGAAGACGATACCTTCCACGAAGACAGCGGTCAAGGCAACTTGCCATGGAATGTCATAGGCAAGGACGACGCTGTAAGCAAAAAATGCATTGAGCCCCATGCCGCTGGCAAGACCAAAAGGTAAGTTTGCAATAAAGCCCATGAGGAAGCAGCCGAGAGCAGCGGCTAAGCAAGTACCGGTAACGAGGGCACCAGCGTCCATGCCGGTTTCAGATAAAATACTTGGGTTGATGGCGATGATGTACGCCATGGTCAGAAAGGTGGTAAGACCCGCAAGAATTTCAGTGCGCAGGTTGACGTTTTTCTGCCCAAGCAGAGGGAATAATTTAACAAGCGGATTTGTAGATGGGTTGGTGTTCATAACAATCTCCTTTTTTATAATTTTCTTTTCATATACTATGAAGGAATCAACGCATCCCTTGAAGATTGAGCCAATGACTCTTTAAACTGCAAACAAGACGAGCATCAATATACGCTTGATCGCAGGTGAGAATGGTTTGGCCCTGATAATTGCCGGCTGGCGTCAGCTCGACAACGAGAACAATATCCACGGTGTCATCACTGGACAAGTGCAGCGGCAACATGAAATTCATGGTGTTGCGTGAAGGGTAATAAGAAGGAATCGCGGTATGGTAATTCCAACGCACCTCCTTTCGTGACAGTAAAACCGCGTCATCCAGGCGATTCTTGAGACGATTATAGAGCAACATGTCGTTTTCCAACAGCCGGCGTATTTTTTCAAACAGATGCTCGCGCTGGCTGTCGTCTTTTGCATGTTCAATGTCGCCAAGAATCTTCATGGCCTTCTTATGATCATAAAATTGGTTCTTTAAATAGAACAATGGAAATCGATCGATGTTTTCTATAAGGATGTGCTCATAGTCGCAATGGATTTCTTGGGTGAGGTCAAAGAGCAGATCTCCCTGATGTTGAAAATAAGTGGCTGGATGGGGCAGTGGGTTGAAGTTTTGCACGAGCTGCTTGCCCATACCGAAATGCCCAGCAATACAAAATTCTTTAAAAAGCCATGGTGATTCGCCAGCGGTGTTTGGCACGAAGCAGGCGTAGATTTCATCGAAATGACGGTCAACAAGACCGGTATTAAAAGCGGCTAGGCGGCCATCTTGGCTCAGCAGCACTTTCCCTTCCAGCTGAATGCGATAGAAGGTGTATTGGATGTACTTTTTGAGAATATAGAAATTCTTCTTTTCGGTATTTGGGAAATCCCATTCTTCTGGTGTTGCCATTTCGGCCAGATTTTGCAGAAAATCTTCCCAGCGACCAAGAAAAGCAAAGTTTTCCAGTGCTTGCGCAGGATTGTCGCCTTTGATTTTATTCACTTCCAAATTGGAGGCAGCGGCTTCGTTGTCGTCAATGTAAATCAACGCATAAGGGGCAACGTGCTTTCCTGATGTTGTTGGCCGCTTGAAGGTCAGATAAATTGGTTTGCCGTTTTTTGCAGGTACATCCAAGCGGAAGCCCAACTTGTCTCGGCTGTAATCCAGAGTTGAGGAGGCTTTTGCCTGTTGGTAACTGCTTTCGAGCAGGCCTGGTAGAGAGGCTTGTACACGGCCGGTTTTGAGCGCCAGAAGATGGAGCATGTGACTGTCAAGTTGGGTGTGCGCCAACAGAGAATCCGGTGGTTCCGGCAATTTTGGCATTACCGGATGCTGTGGTGCTTTGGAGATGGCTGTTGCGCGTGCACGCCGTGTTTTACCAGCTAGGACCGTTTTTGTTTTTGGGCTTTTTGTGGATTTATTGGTGTGTTTTGGCCGCTGCCAGATGGAAAAGCGCACGCGGATTTCTTCGCTGCCTTCTTCAGGCGGCAGCAAGGTCAGGTATTCAGG
>CALAKO010000199.1 GCA_937922955.1 uncultured Peptococcaceae bacterium
CTGCAATCCGCTTCGGAAAAATGCGCGGTGCCGCCAGGATGGGTGTGAATGCAGCGCACGCCTGCGTAGCCAAACTGCCAGCGCCGTTTCTTCAATTCAAACACCGGTGCCTTGTCGGCCTGGCCGACGGACACCATGAGCACCTGCCCGCTGCGATCGATGAATACCGCCACCTCGCGCTTGATTTCCGCGCTGATGGTCAGCATGGCCTGGGCAAGGTCCTTGGTCAATAGCTCACTGCGCGCAATGGGAAACTCCGCCAATGCATGCAGATCGTTGCATTGGCGCCGGCTCAAGCCATCGATTTGACCAACCAATTTTTCCATCACCGGCGCCTCCTTTCATAACGTGACACTTAGATGCCAGGACGGCTGCCTGGCTTCTGGATTGGCTGCCCTTCTTTGCACATTGGGCATTCATCTGGCTGATAGGTTGGGAAGGTGAGCTGAATCAGGGATTTGAAAGGCACCTTCAATTTCAGGGTGTTGCCTGGGGTGCGGTCGATGATGGAGGTTGCAGAAACCACTTCTGCGCCCTGAGACTGCAGGAGCTCAACCACTTCCTGAGCAGAACCACCGGTGGTCAGCACGTCTTCGGTGACCAGGCAGCGGGTGCCAGGTTCAACATGGAAGCCACGGCGCAGGGTCATCACGCCATTTTCACGTTCTGCAAAGATGGCAGGCACGTTCAGTGCGCGGCCCACTTCGTAAGCCACGAGAATGCCGCCGATGGCTGGCCCAACAACCATTTCAATGTTGTCGTCCTTAAACAGTTCAGCGATTTCGGAGCATACTTTTTCAGCCACACGTGGGAACTTGAGCAGCTGAGAGCACTGGATGTAATTGGCGCTGTGCAAGCCAGAGCTCAGTTTAAAGTGGCCGCTCTGATAAGCGCCGGTTTCGGTTAAAATCTGCATCAATTCTTCATTTGTCATTGCCATAGTTTTTCTTCCTCCATTTTTCTCTTATTGTACGGACATTTCTGCCAAAATCTTCAAGGTTGCTTCTACAGGATCTGCCGCCTTGGTGATTGGACGGCCGACCACAATGTGATTCACGCCCTGCTCCATGGCCTGGGCTGGGGTCATGATGCGTTTCTGATCCCCTTTCTGGGACCATTCCGGACGCACCCCTGGACAAACCGTCAGGAAATCCGGATGGTCAACGGCTGCACGAATCAGCGGCACTTCGCGGGAGGAGCAGACCACCCCGTTCAGGCCGGCTTCTGCCGTTAACGCTGCCAGGCGTTTGACGTTGTCGTCGACGCTGCCCTGGAAGCCAACACGGGCCAGGCCGTCGGCGTCAAAACTGGTCAAGATGGTGACCGCAATCAGCTTTGGCACCGCCAGGCCATTGGCCTGAGCGCCTTCCGCCGTTGCTTCCATCGCACGCTGCATCATTTCCAGGCCGCCGCCCGCATGAACGTTGAACATGTCCACGCCCAGTCCGGCTGCCCAGCGGCAAGCGGCCGCCACGGTGTTTGGAATGTCATGAAATTTGAGATCCAAAAACACGTGCTTGTCGCGTGCTTTTAATTCTTCGATCACACTTCCTTTGGAATTCAAAAAAAGTTCCAGACCGACTTTATAATAATTGGCTGCATCGCCAATGGCATCCACCAGAGAGATAGCGTCCTTGCCATTGTTGAAATCCAGCGCAATAATCAGTTGCTCTTTTGTTGCCATTATTTCCACGCCTTCCCGATAATTTCATTGATGTCTGCAATGCCGTGGGCTTCGCAGTATTGTTCCATGCCTTCCAGCACCTTCATTGGCGCCATTGGATCGCGGAAGTTTGCCGCCCCAACGGCCACCATTTGCGCACCAGCCAGCATGTATTCAATGGCATCGCGCCAGTTGGTGATGCCGCCCATGCCGAGAATTGGAATGGACACGGCCTGCGCCACCTGATACACCATGCGCACGCCCACCGGACGAATCGCAGCGCCTGAGAGGCCGCCGGTGACGTTGCCGAGAACCGGCTTCTGGGTGTTCACATCGATGCTCATGCCCATGAGCGTGTTGATCAGCGACAAGCCATCGGCGCCTGCTTCTTCACACGCTTTGGCGATGGAAACGATGTCCGTCACGTTTGGCGACAGTTTCATCAGCACCGGTTTGTCGGTCTCGGATTTAACGGCACGGCACACATCTGCGGCTGCGGCGCAGTCGGTGCCGAACACCATGCCGCCAGCGTGCACGTTCGGGCAGGAGATGTTCACTTCGTACATGACGATCTCGTCCACATCGTTCAGGGCTTTTGAAACGGCGGCGTACGTGTCCAGCGTGCCGCCAAAGATGTTGGCGATGATTTTGCAGTCGCCAAGACGTTCCCGCATCTGCGGCAGGTAATCGCGCTTGAACACATCGGCCCCTGGGTTTTCCAGGCCAATGCAGTTCAGCATGCCCGCTGGCGTTTCCGTGATGCGAACGCCGGCGTTGCCTTTTTGAGGATAGGCGGAAAGCCCTTTTGTGGTAATCGAGCCCAGCTGTTCCACAGGCACGAAGCGCCCGTACTCAATGCCAAAGCCATAGGTGCCGGAGCAGGTCGACACAGGGTTCTTAAAGGTGACCCCTGCAAACGTGGTTTCCATGTTGACACTCATGCCAGTTCCACCTCCTCAGACCAGAACACAGGGCCATCCTGACAAACCTTTGGGTACACCGCGGCGTCCGGATTGCCGGACTTGCAGGTGCAGCCAAGGCAAACGCCAACGCCGCAGGCCATTTTTCCTTCCAGAGAAAGCTGGCAAGGAATCTTGTGCTCATCGGCAAAGCGTTTAACGACCGCCAGCATTGGGGTTGGACCGCAGGCATAGATGCGGTCGCAGTCCTTGATGGCGTCGAAATACGCGCTGACGAAGCCTTTTTCACCGGCGCTGCCGTCTTCGGTGGCCAGTTTCACAGCCACTGGTTTTTCGTCGTAGCTTTCCAGTCCCTTCAGCTGTGCGGCGCTGCGGCCGCCAACCAGGAAGGTGAGGCGATTGTTTTTCGCCAGCAGGGCATCGGTCAGGTATTCAAACGGTGCCTTGCCAATGCCGCCGCCAATCATGACGACGTTGGCCGCTTCGATGTCCAGATCGAAGCCGCGGCCCAGCGGGCCCAGCAGGCTCACAGTGTCGCCTTCGGCCATTGCGGCCAGGGCTTCGGTGCCTTCACCAACCACCGCAAACATCAGCGACAGCACGCCGTCCTTGCACTGGTTGATGCTGATGGCGCGGCGCAGAAAAGGGGTTGGCCCTTTGCTGCATTCTACCATCACAAATTGGCCTGGCACCGCTTCGGCACAAAGCGCCGGGGCATCAAAATCAAAACGCCACTCGTTGTCGCTGAGTGTTGTTTTGCGAATAATTGTCACATCATGCAGTTCCATGCTGACCTCCTATACGATTTTCCCGTCCTCAAGAACCACTCTGCCAGCACGCAGCACCATGCGAGGCCAGCCGCGCAGCACTTCGCCGGTGTAAGGGCAGTTTTTGCCCTTGCTGTTGAAGTCTGCTGGATCAACGGCCTTTTCGCGTTCTGGGTCAAAGACCATCACATCCGCCACCTTGCCAACGGAAAGGCTGCCGCGGTCGATGCGCAGCAGTTCTGCCGGCTTGCAGCTCATAATGGACACGATTTCGCTCAGGGTGAACCGTCCGGTTTCCACCAAATGGGTCCAAATCAGCGGGAAAGCAATTTCAATGCTGGAAATCCCGTTGGCGGCACGTTCAAATTCCACATCTTTTTTATCGGATGAATGTGGCGCATGGTCGGTGCCGATGCAGGTGATGGTGCCATCTTTCAAGCCATTGATCAGGGCTTCGTTGTCCGCTGCTGTGCGCAGTGGTGGCGCCACCTTGGCGTAGGTGTTGTAGCCGCGCACCGCATCTTCTGTCAGGAAAAGATGGTGTGGCGCAACTTCGCAGGTGATCGGCAGGCCTTTGGCCTGTGCGTCACGCACCAGCTCCAGCCCGGATGCCGTGCTCAGATGCTGAATGTGCAGACGAACGCCGGTCATTTTTGCCAGCATGATGTCGCGCATGATGATGATGTCTTCGACTTCGTTGGCAATGCCGCCCAGGCCCATTTCTGTGGCCAGCGCACCAGCGTTCATGACGCCGCCGCCCTTGAGGTCTTTGTCTTCGCAGTGGCTCATAAACAGCACGTCGTAAGGCTTGCTGTAAGTCATGGCTTTGCGCAGAATGCCGCTGTTGGCAACGGATTTGCCGTCTTCGGTAAAGGCGATGACGCCAGCGTCCTTCAAGAAGCCAATTTCTGTGATTTCCTGCCCTTCCTGGCCTTTGGTGATGGCTGCCGTCTGCAGCACATCGGCATAGCCCAGGCGCGCCGATTTATCGCGAATGTAGCGAACGATTGGCACGTTGTCCACGACTGGCGACGTGTTTGGCATGGCCACCACAGAGGTGAAGCCGCCGGCAATCGCTGCTTTGCAGCCGCTTTCGAGGTCTTCGGATTCTTCCTGACCAGGATCGCGCAAATGCACGTGGGTGTCAATCAGCCCTGGCGTCACGCAGCAGCCGGTGAGATCGTAAATCTCTTCGCCGTCTTTTTCCGGCAGATCCGGGCCCACTTCGCAAATAACGCCATTTTCAATTCGAATATCTGTTACCCCGTCGATCGCCTGAGAAGGATCGACCAGGTGTCCGTTTTTCAGTAACATCTCTTATTCCTCCTCCATCAGCAGTTTCAACAGGGCCATTCGTACGCACAGTCCATTGGTGACCTGTTCCAGAATCTTGGACTGTGGACCATCGGCCACTTCCCCGTCAATTTCAATGCCACGGTTGATTGGGCCTGGATGCAGAACGATGCAGTCTGGCTTTGCCAGGGCCAGGCGTTCTTTGTTGAGGCAGTAGAAATGGGTGTATTCTTCTTTTGATGGGAAGAGCCCGGCTTTTTGACGTTCCAGCTGAATGCGCAGCATCATGACCACGTCGGCGTCTTTAATGGCTTTGTCAAAGTCCATTTCGAGCTTGGCGCCCATGTTTGTCAGGCCGCCGGATACCAGCGTCGCTGGTCCGCAGATGGTGACGTCGCAGCCAAATTTATTGAGCAGCAGCAGGTTGCTGCGCACAACACGGGAATGGGACAGGTCGCCAACAATGACCACCTTGAGCCCCTTCAAATCTTTCTTATAGTCGCAAATGGTCATCAAGTCCAAGAGCGCCTGGGATGGATGCTCGTGCGTTCCATCGCCGGCGTTGATGACATGAGCGTTCACATGTTTCGCCAACAATTCGTGCGCGCCGCTGTTTGGATGGCGCATGACGATGACGTCTGGATAGTACGCGTTGATGGTTTGTGCGGTATCGACAAGCCCTTCGCCTTTTTGGACGCTGCTGGAGGAGGCCGAAATGTTCAGGACATTGGCCCCTTGGTATTTGGCAGCAAGCTCAAACGAAGAGCGTGTTCGCGTGCTGTTTTCATAAAACAAGTTGACAACGGTGACCCCTTTCAAGGCTTCCGTTTGTTTCATGCTGCGCACTTGTTCGCGCATGTCTCGCGCCAGAGAAAGAATTTCCAGAACTTCCTCGACGCTGAGCTGATTGATACTGATAAGATCTCTATGTTTTAAACCCACAATGATCCTCCTTTATTTCTCAGTACACGAGCGTACAGTAATAAACCACATAAAATTTCATGTTCATTTTAGCATAAAATGGCCCGAATGGGAAACTATATCCCTAGACTTTACCTTGCACATTCCTTTTCTTCCTTTTATACTATATTTATTGTCCATTATTAGAAAGGAGATGCCCTATGGAAAGCATCATTAAAGATATTTCTCTGGCGCCATCCGGTCAGCTCAAAATCGACTGGGTGCGCGCACACATGCCAATTCTCAACGAAATCGAAAAAGAATACCGCAAAACCCAGCCATTCGCTGGCAAAAAAATTGTCATCTGTCTCCACCTGGAAGCAAAGACCGCCTACATGGCGCTGGTCATTCAGGCTGGCGGCGCGGAAGTCGCCGTTGCTGGCTCCAACCCTCTGTCCACCCAGGACGACATTGTAGCCGCACTGGTTGAAAACGGCATCACAGCTTTCGCCAAACACGGCGCCACCCAGGAAGAATACGATCTCTACATTCAAAAGCTGGCGGAATTCGGCCCAGACCTCTTCATCGATGACGGCGGCGACTTTACCGCCATGCTGCACCGCGATTATCCAGAGCTCGTGGCCAAGCTCAGCGGCGGCTGCGAAGAAACGACCACCGGCATCATTCGTCTCAAAGCCATGGAACAGGATGGCGATTTGCGCACGCCAATGATCGCCGTCAACAACGCCATGATGAAGCATTTGTTTGACAACCGTTACGGCACCGGTCAGTCGGTCATGGAAGCCGTCATGCACAACACCAACCTCGTCATTGCCAGCAAAACCGTTGTCGTTGTCGGCTACGGCTGGTGCGGCAAGGGCGTGGCCATGCGCGCCAAAGGCATGGGTGCCAAGGTCATTGTCACCGAAATCGACCCAATCAAGGCCACCGAAGCGCTCATGGACGGCTTCACCGTTATGCCAATCGTGGAAGCAGCCACCAAGGGCGACGTGTTCATCACCGTCACCGGCAACAAAAACGTCATTGACCGCGATGCGCTGAGCGTGATGAAGGATCAGGCCATCCTCTGCAACGCTGGTCACTTTGACGTCGAAATCAACAAGCACGCCATGGAAGACTTGGCGGTCAACATTCAGCCTGCCCGCGAAAACATCATGGCCTACACCATGGCCGACGGCCGCACCCTCTACCTCATCGGCGAAGGCCGCCTTGTCAACCTTGCTGCCGGCGATGGGCATCCTGCCGAAATCATGGACCTCACCTTTGGTCTGCAAACCTTATCTCTGCAATACCTCTGCGAACATCCAGACCTGGATGCGCATGTTTACGACGTGCCAGAAGTCATCGATCAGCGTGTCGCCCTCATCAAGCTGGCGTCCATGGGCATTCACATTGACCAGCTCACCGATGAGCAGGAAGCGTACTTGAATAGCTGGGCGTTATGATGAAAAAATACACCAATTTTGTCGCCATTGATGTTGAAACGACGGGGCTCAGCGACGATTCCGAAATCATCGAGGTTGGGCTGGCGATTGTTGAAGATGGCGCCGTCGTTCGCACCTGGCAAAGCCTGGTTCGTCCAGAAAAACCCATTCCAAAAGACATCGCCATCATGACCGGCATCAGCAACGAGATGGTGGCCGATGCGCCAGCGTGGTCCGAGATTGAAGACGAGTTTCTTCAGGTCATCGACGGCCACTGGCTGCTGGCACACAATTACCTCTTCGATAAGGGCCGAGTGGAATTCCAGCTTGGCCGTTCTCTGCCAAACGACTGGCTCGACTCCCACGACATGGCCAAGCTCTTTCTGCCAACGCTGTCCAGCTACAAGCTCGTTTCCATCGCCACTCATCTGCACATTCCAGACACGAACCATCATCGCGCTCTGAACGACGCCGTTGTCTGCGCGCAGGTCTTTCTCAAGCTGATGGACGACGCCAAACAGCTCGACCCCTTCGTGCTGCACGAAATGGCCGTGACCTACAACGGGCAGCAGGAAAGTCTTTTTGCCAACAGCAGCTGCAGCCTCGGCGACCTGCTGTTCCGCCTGGCGGAAGCGGCCACCGCGTCCGCACCAGCGCTGGACAGCCTGGATTTTTTTGAACCCTCCTACGCCGATCCGTATGAGATGCCGCGGCTCCGCTTTGCCAATGCCGAAGCCTTCTTCGCGCAAGACGGCATTCTTGCCAAGATGAAGCCCGACTTTCAATACCGCGCGCCGCAGGTGGACATGCTCGACTGCATCAAGCAGGCCTTTGCCACCGATAAGCACGCCCTGATTGAAGCCGGCACCGGCACCGGAAAATCTTTCGCCTACCTTGTGCCAGCGTTGCTGTGGAGCTTTGAGCACGATGCCCGTGTGGTCATCGCCACCGGCACCATCAACCTGCAGGAACAGCTCTTTCACACCGACCTGCCTTTCCTCAAGGAAGCTCTCGGCCATCCGTTTGCCACGGCCATCGCCAAAGGACGCAGCAATTACCTCTGCCTGCGCCGTTTCAGCGAATACTGCCGCCGCGCCTCCACGGCCTCTGAGCGGGAACGCGTCTTTGCCGCCTCTCTGGTGCTCTGGCACGCTCAGGACCACAGCGGCGACCGCGAACATCTGAATCTCAATAAGGCCGAAAATCAGTATTGGCAAAACATCGCCAGTGCGCCGGACACCTGCCTCGGCAGACGCTGCCCATTCTACAACGAATGCTGCTATTTCAACAGCAAGCGCCAGTGCGAACAGGCGCGTGTCGTCATCACGAACCACTCGCTGCTCTTCCAGGATTTGAAAATTGGCAGCCTGCTGCCGGAATACGACCGCGTCATCATTGACGAGGCGCACCATCTGGAAGACGAAGCCACGCACCAATTCACCGACACCGTCGATTTTGAATTGATGCAGAAGCTTTTGAACAATTTCAGCCGAAACGGCGGCTTCCTGGGCCGTGTCACAGTTGCCCTGGGCAAGGCCGACACGCTGGCCGAAAACAGCACCGAGATTGCCGAACGCGCCAACCGCGCCATGACCGACACGGTCGATGCCGCCAAAACCATCGGCGGCACCATCACCTTCGCCAACAACATTCCGGAGCTTTCCAACATTGGCGACCTGCGCATCACTGACAAAATCCGCAACAGCGGCTGGTGGCTCACGCTGGAAGAATCGCTGCGCAAGAGCCATCGCGCCGTGACCACCGCTGTGACCTCGATTCGCCGCCTGCTGAACAGCCTGGATGAAGACGAAAACATCGAATCGCTCCTGCGGGAAATGACGCACGCTCACGACCGCCTGGCCGAACAGCGCGACTGGCTGGAACGCTTCATCGCCGGCATCGACGACAGCTTCGTGTATTGGGCGAAAACCTACAAGAATTTCAGCTACGCCAACCTGCTGCTCAACGCCGCCTACATCGACATCATGCCGCTGGTGCATGAAAAGCTCTTTGAAGCCAAGAAAACGGCCATCCTGACCTCTGCCACGCTGGCCGTCAACAAAGACCTCAACTACACCGCCAATAAGTTCTTATTGGAACCTGGCGAATATTTGTCGTCCATCAACGAGTCGCCGTTTGACTATGAGCACCATTCGCTCATCGCCATTCCAAACGACCACAAGGACTATTCAAAGACCAGCGATTTCGAATACACGCGCAACGTCATTTCCGACCTGAAAGCGCTGATTCCTGCCGTCGATGGCGACATGCTGGTGCTTTTCACCTCCTACGCGATGCTCAACAAGGTTCAGCAAGCGCTGAAAGACGAGCCCTCGCTCAATGGCTATCGCATCCTTGCTCATGGCCAGGACGGCAGCCGCTCCAGCCTTCTGGAAGCCTTGCAGGACGGTGAAAAGACCGTGCTTCTCGGTGCCAACAGTTTCTGGGAAGGCGTCGATGTCAAGGGCGCCAGCCTGCGCACCGTCGTCATTGCCAAGCTGCCGTTCACGCCGCCAACCATGCCAGTGGAAAGCGCCCGCAACGATTTGCTGAAGAGTCAGGGCAAAAACGCCTTCACCGCCAACAGTCTGCCACAGGCCGTGCTGCGATTCCGTCAGGGCTGCGGGCGGCTGATTCGCTCCAACAGCGACCGCGGCTGCATCATCATCCTGGACAACCGCGTGCTCACCAAGAGCTACGGCCGCACCTTCCTCGACTCGCTGCCAAAGCAGCCTGTCTGGACGGACAGCGTCGCCACCCTCGCCGACAAACTGAAAAAATGGCACAATGAACCATAAAGACCATAAAAAGAAGGCTGCAACGATTGATCGTCGTTGCAGCCTTCTTTATTTTTTTAGTTTGCTGGCTTGAATTGCAGCAGGTTGTTTTTATCGTCCTGTTTGTGACGAATGTCTTCTTCTGGCAGAATCATGCCAACGAGCATGCCGCTGACATCGAGGTAACGGCCTTTTTTCAGGTTCTTCAGTGCAGACAGGTACACTGGAGCGATGACGTGCAGATCCTGGCCTTCGCAGTCGACAACAATGTCGTACAGGCTGGTCATAGCGCCGGTTTCCACCTTTTCAAAGGATTTGATTTTGAAAATGCCCTGGCTGAAGGTGAATGGCATGATGCGATAGTCCTGAACCAGCATCTGAAGCATTTTTTCAAATTCAGCGTCGCGATTTTCCTTATCTTCTGCCACCATTGCAGAATAAATCAGACCGGTTGGCAGGAAATCGCCGATTTCTGGAAGATCCGCATTCTTTTTCTTGTTGTTGTAATCTTTTTTGGTGTTGATGATGTCCACATCGAACGCGTACATGTTGATGTTGGCCGCAATGGTTTCACCAGCAGCCACGTTGCGCAGGTCGTTCTTATTGGCTGTTTCCAGCAGGACTGGCACCAGTTTTTCACCAAGCTTCCAGGTAACAGGAAGAACGGTGTCAAAACGATCGTCTTCAGAAGAAATGTAGTTGTCCAGATCTTGTTCCAGAGCGATCACGCTGTCACTGGCACGGCCGGAATCGTAGTGCACATCAACGCGCCAAATCCCGTCTTCCATGTTTTCGTCTTTCGTTTCTAAATAATGGAAAAAATGCAGATGACGGTTTTCATCATAATAATGGGTGATCATGCCGTTGCCGGTTTCTTTTGCATCGCCACGCTGCAAAATGTACCACTGCATCATTTCTTCCAATTCATCATGATTGAAACAGGTCATCTGTAAATTCATTAATTCTTTCAAAAAAGCCATGAATGTGCTTCCTCCTTATACTCATCTATGCATCATAGTAGCATTAAAAGGTTCTCTCTATCAACCATTTTTCTAAAAAATATTAACAATTTTTCTGCACCAGCCCGCCCGATAAACAAAGGCTTTGCAAGGCATCGTGTTTTCGTCCCTGGCAGGCGCGTTCTCATAGAAAAACAGCCTCACTATCGTCTCGCAGAGCCGACAATGAGGCTATTGATTGAAAAGAAATTACTTATTCGTCAAGGTCTTCATGCGACCAATGCGATCCATGCGTTCGGATTCATCATAGGCTTCGGAAAGGACCTCAACGGTGTGCTTCACCTTGCAATGACCGCCAAAACGCTTCTGACCATCGGTCAGCTGCATGATGCAGGAGCCGCAGCCGGTGACAATAATGTCTGCCCCGGTGTTTTCAACGTCTTTGCATTTTTCATGCTGAATGTCCATGGAAAGGTCATAATGGGTCAGGCTGAAGGAGCCGGCAGAGCCGCAGCAACGGTTTGGCTTGCTCATTTCACGGAATTCAACGTCTGGCAGAGCGTTGAGAATCTGACGAGGTTCCTGGTAAACGCCCATGCCGCGACGCAGATGGCAAGGGTCGTGATAGGTGACAACCTGACGTGCGGTATGAAGTTCCGACACATCGGCTTTGACGACGTTCATCAGGAAGTCGCTCCAGTCGATGACTTTCGCAGCCACTTGTTTTGCGTCGGCATAAGAGCTGGTGTCTTCGAGCAATTCTGGATAATGTTCCTTGAAAGAAAGGGCGCAGGAACCGCAGACAAAGACGATGTAGTCCACGTCTAAGTTCTTGAACAGTTTCACATGATCCATTGCCATTTCCTTGGCGGTTTTCTGATCGCCATGAGCGAGCATAGGCATGCCGCAGCAATGCTGTTTTTTAGGAACAACGACTTCGACATTGTTGCGCTTCATAACGTTCATGAAAGAACGGGCAATGTTTGGATACATGTAGTTGGAGGTACAGCCGGTGAAGAAGGCCACCTTGTATTTCACTGGGCCGATTGGCTTGTTGTCTTCTGGAACGGTCATGCGGAATGGCTTGTTGGCCAATTCAGGAATGACACGGCGCATGTCCAGACCGAATGGGAAACGTGGGGTGTAGCCGCCGGTTTCTTTTTCTTTTTTGAAGACGGTGCCCTGGAAGTTCCCACCGAGACGCATCCCGGTGTCCATGAGTTTTGGATGATCCACCACATTGAAGATGACTTTCTTCAATGGATGCAGGCCTTCTTTACGAACCAGTTCGGAACGTGCAGCGAGCACGATTTTATCAATTTCAACACCGCAAGGGCAGATTTCAACGCAAGCTTTGCAGGTCAAGCAAAGATGAAGGTTGTGTTCCAGCCCTGGGGTGCTTGGATCGACAAGCCCTTTCAGCAAAGCGTCAACGAGCTTGATCTTACCGCGGGCAACGGTGCCTTCTCTGTGCGTCTGGAGATAAATTGGGCAGACTTCCTGGCAGTTGCCGCAGGACATACATTTTGCGACTTCTTCACGCGCGAAGTCCATTGTTTCAAAAGGTGCACTCATTCCTTATTCCCCCTTAAAGAAGAAATGGTCAGGATTGAACATGTAATCCGGATCGAATGCTTCCTTCACACGACGAATCACTTCCATGCCAGCAGCACCGAACTGATCTTCCATGAAGCGTGCCTTTGCAATGCCAATGCCGTGTTCGCCGCTCAAAGTGCCGCCCAGTTCCAAAGCGGATGCGAAGATTTCGTCAACCGCTTCACGAACGCGTTTCATTTCTTCTTCATCGCGTGCATCGGTGAGGATGGTTGGGTGCAGGTTGCCGTCGCCAGCGTGGCCGAAGGTCCCAATCTGAAGGTTGTACTTTTCAGCGATTTCTTCAAAGCGAGCGAGCATATCTGGAATACGGCTTCTTGGAACGGTTGCGTCTTCGAGAACCGTGGTAGGTTTTACACGTGCGAGAGCTGGCAGAGCAGCGCGGCGAGCGGTCATCAGATCGTCGGCTTCCTTGGCATCTTTAGCCAGCTTGATGTCGCGGCAGTCGTTCTTCTTGCACTGTTCAACGACTTTCTGAGCTTCCAGTTCAACTTCGGCTTCCACGTTGCCGTCGACCTGCATCAGAAGCATAACTTTTGCATCGGTAGGCAGACCAATGTGAATGTATTCTTCAACCACTTGCAGGGTTACCTGGTCGAGCAGTTCCATGGTTGCAGGAACAACTTTTTCAGCGATGATGCCGCTGATGGTGTAACCAGCATCCTTCAAAGAATTGAAGGTCGCGGTCATGGTCTTGGAGTACTGTGGCTTAGCAATCAGCTTAACGAGGATTTCGGTGATGATACCGAGGGTGCCTTCTGCCCCGCAGACAAGCTTGGTCAGGTCATAGCCGGCAACATTCTTAACGCTCTTGCCGCCGAAAGTAACGACTTCGCCGTTAGCGAGAACCATGCGAACACCCATGACATAGTCTTTGGTAACGCCATATTTCAAGCCGCGAAGGCCGCCAGAGGATTCGCTGACAGAACCACCCATGGTCGCTGTTTTAACAGTACCTGGATCTGGTGGATAGATGAGGCCGTATGGGCTGACGGCTTCGTTCAGGGAATTGATAACCACACCTGGCTGTACGGTGGCGGTCAGGTTTTCAGGGTCTACTTCAACAATCTTGTTCATGCGAGTGGTAACGAGAACAATCCCTTTGCGCAGAGGAATGGTGCCACCGGAAAGGTTGGTACCGGAACCACGGGTATAGATGTGAAGTCCTTCAGCTTTTGCCAGCTTAACAATTTCGACGATTTCCTCTTCGCTTGCAGGCATAACAACCACTTCTGGCAGAACCTGTGGCTGATCTGGTGTGCCATCGTAAGAATAGGTCAGCAGATCCCCTGCATCGGTGAGAACATGTTCATCCCCAACGATTGATTTGAGTGTTGCCACTACATTTTTGTCTAACATTGTCTTCCTCCTAAATACGTTTATTAAGATAATCACTTCTAGAAAGTTGAACACGATCAAAAAGCCGCCCCAATTCGGCTTCTGTCAGCGGACGATACTGACCAAGATCAACGTGTGTCAAAGCGATCTGATCAATGGCAATACGTCTTAATTTAAGGCATGGAAAACCCACGGCGTCCAACATGCGCCGAACTTGACGTTTTTTTCCTTCGTGAATGATCAATTCAACGACGGAATTTTTTCCTTGTTTTTTCAAAAAGCGGGCTTTTGCCGGCGCCGTCTTTCCTGTATCGAGTTCAACACCCTCTGAAAGTGTTTGTAAGGCTTTTGGAGTAATAACCCCTTGCACCGTTGCAATATATGTCTTTTTAATATTGTATTTTGGATGCGTCAGCCGATACGCCAATTCGCCATGATTGGTCAAAATCAACAGCCCTTCGGTATCCATATCCAATCGACCAACCGGCAGGACATGGCCCCGAAGTTCGGGACAGCAGTCAAAAATGGTCGGACGATTTTGTGGATCGGTCGTGGTCGTCAAATAGCCCGTTGGCTTATTGAACATGTAGAACAAGAACTCGTCCTGCACGGCAATTTTTTTGCCATCGACAGCAACCACATCAACCCCAGGCTCCACTTTTGTGCCAAGCTCGCGCACCGTTTCTCCATTGACGGTCACACGACCCTTGACAATCATGTCTTCACTTTGGCGGCGTGAAGCAATGCCACAATCAGCCATATATTTTTGCAATCGAATTTGGGTCATTATTTTCCTCCTCGTTAGTCATTATAC
>CALAKO010000200.1 GCA_937922955.1 uncultured Peptococcaceae bacterium
CAAAAACAGGATGTAAGCGTTGTAGAAGATTTAAAACCCAGCGCCCAAGCGCACCATTGCTGCAAATATACAGAGCAAGTATAATAATTGCTGTCAAAGAAATTATTGCACCAACTTTTGATATTGAACTGACCAATAACATGGCTACTGCAGCCCCCAGAACACCACCGCCAATGCCTTCCAGACCTTTTTCGATTGCAATGGTTGGATCAATGCTTAAGTGTCTGAATGCAAGCAAACAAATGACAATGACAACACTGGTAATCACAATCCGATTATTGATGTTCAATTTTGGAGCACAAAATCTTAACCCAAAAATAGTCAACAGCAATGGAACAAAATATTCACATTGACCAACCAATGTTCGAATGCCCTGATATAATATTGCGCCAACAAATCCTAATTCACTGGAAATCTGAGATGAATGAATCGTAGCGCCTTTATGAATGATAAAGATAAAATATATTGCAAATGCTAGCAGTGCCACGCCAATTATTAGCTGCGCGTATGCATTATTTGGTGATGAGAATTTTTTCGTTGTTTTTCTTCGCTGTTTTGAAGCCATTACTTCACTCCTCCCTTATATTCATAAATTGAGACATGATTTAATATAATGAATCGTCGACTGGAAAAGAGAGTCATAACTCATGCGATCAACTTCAAACCACTTAATATTGGGATCACGTCGAAACCATGTCAACTGCCTTTTTGCAAAATGACGAGTATTCTTTTTAAGCAAATCAATAGCCTCTTCCATGGTCATTTCTTCTTGCAGGGCAGCAATAATTTCTTTATATCCAATTGCTTTAAGTGCCTGCATCTCTTTATTATAACCTTTATCAAGAAGTTCCTCAACCTCTTCCACCAAGCCATTTTTTAACATAATATCAACGCGCTGATTGATTCTATCATAGAGTTTTGCACGGTCCATCGTAAGTCCAATCAAACAAAGAGAATAGGGCGATGAGTAATTTTTGGGCATATTGAAGTTTTTCACGACGTCTTTGCCTTCGGTTCGTACCACTTCTAACGCTCGCGAAATACGAAAATAATCGTTTGCAAAAATTACACCATTAAGATCCGGACGCTGTGCCATCAATGTTTCGTAGTATTCCTTTGCCACATTTGCATCTTGTACCATTTCATTATAAATAGCAGAACGATATGCCTCATCGCGTTCTCCCTGAAAAGCATAGTCGTACATAAGGCCATTTACATATAAGCCGGTCCCTCCTACAACCATGGGAAGATGGTCACGAGATAAAATATCATCAATGAAACCTTCAGCCATATTTTTGAAAGTCAATGCATTAAACGGAATATCCGGCTCCAAAAAATCCAGCATGTGGTGTGGAATGCCTTGCATTTCCTCTTTGGTTATTTTTGCTGTTCCTATATCCATCCCACGATATACTTGCATCGAATCACCAGATATGATCTCAGCGTTCACAGCCTTTGCCAGATCAATGCTCAGAGCTGTTTTTCCTACAGCAGTTGGGCCAACTAGGACAATAAGTGGTTTCTTTTTATTGATCATTAAAACGATCCTCTCTTAAAAAATAGATAGAGTTCATTCATTGAAATATTCATAATAATTGGCCGTCCATGCGGGCAGGTATGAGGATTATCCAGTTTAGAAAGCGCATCAAACAAATACCGCACTTCTGATTCGTCAAGTTTATAATGTGCCTTTACCGCCGCTTTACATGAAGCCATTATAATACGCTCTTCGTCAACTTGGGCTAATCCATTTAATGTCTCATCTTTTTGTAAATCATCTAGCAAATCCGTAAACAACTCTTCGATATCATCGTGCGTGCTCAAAAAAACCGGAACTGTCACTAATTTATAATTCAAACCACCTTTGTTTTCAATGGTAAATCCCAAATCATTCAATGTGAAGATATGTTGAACCAATGCAGACTCCTGAAGTGGCGAAATACGAATATCAACTGGATGTAACAACGGTTGTTTTACGATTTTCTTCTGATCAAACGCCCTCATAAATTGTTCATAAAGAATACGCTCATGCAACGTATGCTGATCAATGATATATAAGTTGTCTCTGTCCTGCGCAAGAATAAACGTCTGATTCAACTGTCCAATATATTCTAAATCAAGCAAATTTGACTGTTTTAATACTTTTTCATCCTCAATGCTTTTTTTAGACTCCAAAGAAAGCTCTTCTCTTATCTCCGGAACGGAGAATTCTTCGGCAGGAAACGCTGGAAAACCTGATTGAGTTTCTTCATCATTATAAGGCAATGTTGGTTCTGCAACACTCGAAGACGGCGTTTCGATACGATTCTTTTGACTTTCAGTTGACAGCGCATGTTCTTGCGCCAATTCTCTCGAAGAAATTGACATTTCAAGCGGCTTCGAAAAGTCAATCTTTTGTGGTGTAACAGCATGCTGGATTGTTTCCTGCTGCAAAGAAAAGGAATTCTCCGTTGGATGAATAGTCATTGGAACACTAAGGCGTGACAACCAGAGTTCTTCCTTCAAAAGATTAACCAATAAGGGCTTCCATTCTTCAAGATTTTTAAATTTAATAATCTTCTTTGAAGGATGAATGTTTACATCAATATTAAAGGTTGGCAACTTTAATTTTAAAACACAGATTGGAAATCTGCCTTTCGGCAAAAGCGTATAGACAGCTTCATCAATGATTTGATCCAACTCTTTACTCTCAATCAAACGATCATTTACAAAATAGGTCATATGATTGCGATTTTTACGGGTAATGCTCGTTGGGAAGAACCATGCTTCCACACTTTGTTTTTGGAAAAACGCATCGGCGCAAAAATGAATGATCTCTCCCTCGCTTGGTTTTCCGTAAATATAATGAAGAATATCTTCAACCGAATCAAGTTGATTGGAAGAAAATACCACTTCGCCACCATTGAGGTAAGTAAAATTCACATTCGGAAATCCTAAAGCAAATTTACATACTAAATCATAGATCAACGCACTTTCATGACTATTTGATTTGACAAATTTTTTTCGGGCCGGAACATTATAATAAAGGTCTCTTACTTCTATACACGTTCCCTGCCTTGGAGCCGCAACAGAAAGATTTTGTATGCCG
Source organism: uncultured Peptococcaceae bacterium (assembly GCA_937922955.1). Taxonomy (GTDB): domain Bacteria; phylum Bacillota; class Peptococcia; order Peptococcales; family Peptococcaceae; genus UMGS1590. The sequence continues at coordinate 3,089 of CALAKO010000200.1, forward strand.
TCAGCATCGGACGAAAATACATTAGCTGGTTCTGTATGCGACCTCCCACTTGTAATTCGCAAACGACTGATAACTGCTATTGATGCCAGAGCTTCCCCGCGAAAACCAAAAGTATCCAATCGATAGACATCGTTGAAATCAACAATCTTACTGGTGGCATGACGTTCGATCGCCAATGGAAGATCATCTTTATAGAAGCCATCACCATCATCTGTTACCTTGATAAGATCCACACCACCACTCTCTATTTCGATTGTAATGTTTGAGGCATGTGCATCAAGAGCATTTTCAACCAACTCTTTAACAGCGGAAGAAGGGCGTTCAATGACTTCTCCAGCCGCAATTTGATTGGCCACTCTCGTATCAAGTACATGTATGATTCCCATGCTGCGCCACCTTTCATCACTTTTGATTTGCTTTATCTACAAAATCCATCAATGCACCTGCCATTTCACGCAGTGTCATATCGTCAATATTAAGTGTTTTCAAGTCTTCAATCCAACTTGGCATCTCGTAAATTTCCGGTTCAACAGCAGAACACTGTATACTTGGAATAATCGTTGCATTATGGCTGTCCTGCGTTTCTAGAGTCGATAATACCTGAGTTGCAATGCGCGTGATAGCCGCAGGAATGCCAGCTTTCTTTGCCACATGAATCCCATAACTTTTACTTGCTGATCCTGGAATGATCTTATGTAAAAAGATTATGTCCTTTTCGTCTTCATATACAGAAACGGTATAGTTGCAAATTCCTGTTTCTGACTCTAAAGCGGTTAATTCATGATAATGAGTCGCAAATAAGGTGCAGGCATGAATCTGCTCATTAATATATTTCGTAATTGCTGTTGCGAGGGCAAGACCATCGTACGTACTTGTGCCACGGCCGACTTCATCAAGAATGATTAAGCTGTCTTTTGTTGCATTGTTAGTAATTGTTGCAACTTCGTTCATTTCAACCATGAAGGTGCTTCTTCCACTGGCCAGATGATCGCTTGCTCCAATACGTGCAAATACTCGATCGAACACTTTCATATTAGCTCGTTCTGCAGGGACAAAACATCCAATTTGAGCCATTATTGCAGCTAAAGCAATACTGCGGCAATATGTGCTTTTCCCGGACATGTTTGGCCCTGTAATGATGATTAAGCGTTGATCCTTTTCTGAAAATAGAACATCATTCGGTGTAAACTCACCGAGCTGATGCTGCCGTTCAATAACCGGATGTCTTAACCCCCGAATGTCAACAGTGTCCTTTGTCAATACAGGCTTGCAATACTGATTTTCAACAGAAATGCTGGCAAAAGAAACAAAAACATCAACCGTTGCTAAAACTCGGCTCACATAAAGCAGCCGCTTAACAGAAAGCTGCAATTTTTCAATAATGGCTTTAAAAATTTCTACTTCTAAAGCTTTTGCACGCTCTGATGCAGTCAACAATTTGTTTTCCATTTCTTTTAATTCATCAGTGATGTATCTCTCACTATTTGCCAGAGTTTGTTTTCTCTGATAGGTGTCTGGCACAAGATTTTGATAGGACTTTGTTACATCCAGATAATAGCCGAAGACTTTGTTATATCCTATTTTTAAATTCTTAATCCCAGTTGCATTTTTTTCCTGGTCAAGGTATTTCTCCAGCCACCCTTTCCCATTTACAACCAACTCGTGCAGCTCCGCGAGATCCGGATTAAACTCAGGCCGAATCACACCGCCATCGCGCGCCAAATAAGAA
>CALAKO010000201.1 GCA_937922955.1 uncultured Peptococcaceae bacterium
CGCCTGCTGTCGCCAGCGCGTTCGAGAGAATGACAATGCCAATAAATGTCACCGTGATCGGGTTCGCTCCCACCATCACGCCAAACTGCAGCGCAATCGGCGTGAACACCGCCAGCAGCACCACATTATGCACAAACTGCGTCACAATGCCATACATTAAAATCAATACAATATAAAACATGATTGGCGACAGCCCCTGCACCATCGGCCCAAAGACTGCATGAATGCCCGCAATGATCCCCGCCTCTTCATTTTCCAATGCTGAACCAATTACCGCGTTGGCAACCATGAGAAAGACAATCTGCCACGGCACCGCATTTTGTGCCAGCTTGTCAATGCAGCACATCTTCTGCCCCTTGATGCGGCCAACGCCCAAAAGCACCAGCAAAATGGCGCCAACGCCAAGCACGCCCATTTGATTCAAAAACTGCGACAGCACCCAATTTTCCGGCAGCAGGCTCGGCAGATACATCATCACAAAGAAGGCCACGAAAAACACCGCACCAATCTTCTGCTCATGCGTCAGCGCTACTTTCCCCTCTGAAATCCGATAATTCTTCAGCGGCGATAAGTCGAGACGCATCATCTTGCCAATCAGCAGATAGCAGGCAATAATCAGCATCGAAACAAGGAACATGTACAGCGTAAACAACGAATAATTAATTGAAAAGCCCTCACCCATCGTCGTTGTCAGCGCATTCAGTCCAATCAAACTCCACGGCGAAAACGGCTTGCTCAGCATCCCCAGCCCGGAAATAAACGGAATTGCAAAACACATATAGCTGGAAAATTTTCCCGCATGTTCAAACCCAGCCTCATCACAAATCTTGTAAATCACCGGCCAAAGCAAAAAAATGGCTGGATAAATATCAATCATCAGCCCCAGCACATACGACAACAGCATAAATGCCGTCACAAACAGCCATGGATGCCCCTGCAGCCAGCGAATGCGAATAAATTTCTGGGCAATGTACTGATCCAGCCCAATCTGATTCGCATAGGCAATGAACGACGTCAGCACAATAATCACAACAACAATCTCGCTGGAAAAACCTGCATAGAAAAACGTTTTTGCTGGCTGCCCGCTGGCAACGGCAATCAACACCACCGACAGCAAGCTTGGAAAAATCAAATCCAGACAAATCCAGCCAAACATGAGACCGACAAAAATAAACAGCACCTTCATCCCAAAAGCCGTCACCGGCCCCACTGGCGGCAGAAACCAGCCGGCAAAGGACAACACCAGCCAGATCACCACGCGCAGCCAATAGCTCCAGTCCGCTCTTTTTGCTGCATCCGACATATCCATTCCTCCTAAAGATTCTTTCTCTGCAATCGCGCTTCAACTTATAAGCGTATTTTATCAAAGCAATTTTTCTGGTGCTGTTGTCGCTGCAACATTTTTTTCTTATAATACATAAAGTACTAGGAGTATCCATTTCGACCATCAGCAAAGGGGACCTCGACATGTCTGAGCAACATTATTTTCCCATCGCTTCCAGCCAGCTGAGCGATTCCTTTCCGGAACTCAAACATTTCATTCTCGCTAATTACAGCCACACCACCACCGTCAAGCGCGGCACAAAAATTTTTCCTGACAACAAAAACGAGCTGCTCTATCTTGCCGCCGGCAAAATCAAAACCTACATCTACGACGAAGATGGCCACGAACAGCTTATGTATATTTTCATCAAAGACACCATCATCTTTCATTCCATTAGCGAGCAATTCTGCAAAAACCTCGTCGTCCTTGAAACGGCCACTATTTACAGCATCAACTACAACACCGTTTTCGCTTTTCTACAAACAGACGCCGACTACATTCGCAAATTTGCCCAGCTTATCGCCGCCCGCTACGGAATTCTGCTGCAGCAAATCCTCACCACCAATCGTCAGTGTGCCCGCCACAAAGTTTACGACTTTCTCTTCTCCCTGACTCAAAAATTTGGGATCGAACAGGAAGACGGCACCATTTTAGTCAGCAAATTTGCCACCCTCACCGACATTGCCGCCATCCTCAATGTCCACCGCTCCAACGTCACCGCCTACATCAACGAACTCGAAGCGCAGAACATCATCACCCGCCACAAGCGTCAGCTCATCGTCAATGACCTTGAAGCACTGGAAGCCCTGCTCGAAGAAACCTCGTCATAACATAAAAACCGTTTCCCAAATAATCGGGAAACGGTTTTTTTCTATGATGAAATCAGGTATGCGCCAGCAGACTGTTCCTAAATTGCCGAAGTTGTTCATAAGGAGGCACCAACGCCCCTCGTTGCTTTTCCAAAAATATGATTGGCCCAACCCGGCTGCCGCTGGTTTGTTTTTGCAGCCACTTATACAATGTCTGAGGAAAATAGGCGTCAGCAAATGCCTCCGGATGTCCATCAATGTCGTAGGTGAAACCACTATAACACTGCGCAGGCGGCTGATTCAGAACACATTCTGCCTCTAGCTGTAGACGCAACAGCGGTTCACTTTGTTTTCCAATGCTCAACTCTTGCCAAAAGGCCTCAACAACTTTCTCTTTTTCCTTCTCCATCTCATACGGCGTGCCATGCACTCGCTGCGAATGGCTGTATACAGGAGAAATTGCATCACTAGCCACCACGTGTTGGTAGACCGCCTCTGCCACCTCTATCTCATTGTCAGAAATCATCACTTGACGCTCGCCATCATCATATATAAACCCATAAAGATCCAATTCTGTTCCATAGATGCCCGCCTTTTCCAAATTTCCGGCTAAAATGCCTACGGCTGCATCTCGCTGCACATTAGCACCCAACAGCTCACTCTCCTTCAAAATGACTCATACATGCGCTGCCGCCTGCTTGCTCACGATTTGTTTCCTTCGCTTTAATAAACAAACAGCGCGTTCCCTAATGGCACCGTCACAACTATCAGAATGATCCACGCTACTACAGAAATGGTGGCCCCGTAAATATAATTCCACTTCACGCTGGTTCCCTTGTGCGCATGAACCATGGCCGACTGAAAACTCGCTGCTGGTGTCATGTACGAAGAATTCAACGAAATGAAAATCATCATGAACAAAACAAATGGATTGCCGCCCATCTGAATGCACAACGGAATCAAAAATGGCACAAACAACGCCGCTAATACAATATTATGTGTGAACTGCGTCAGCACCCCTAGAAGAACAGTGACAATAATCATGAAGGTCATCAAACCCATCTTAGACACAATTGGAATAACCAGCCCTGCCACCGTTGGCATAATGCCCGCTTCGTCCGCACGAATAGCTTCCGCAATCGGAAAGGTCACCGCGAGAAGCAGAATCAACGGCCATTCCACATAGCTTGTCCATGTTTTGGCCAGGCTAAACATCGGTTTGCCTTGGACAGAAATAGCCGCCAGCACAATCATCGCCACCAAACTGCAGCCACCAATGCCCAGCATATTCAAAACTCCTGCGCCAGGCATGTTCTCCCACGTCGACGGCAAAATCAAAGCCATCATGTAAATAACCAGCACTGTAAATCCAATTTTTGCAGGTTTCTCTGCATGTTCACTTTCAATTCTTTTAATCGTTTCTTCCGGCATAACAAACGTCGACGCATCAATGCGGAACACAAACCGGGCAATTAAAATCATTACCAACAGCAAAAGAATACTTGTCACACCTGCCACAAGAATAAAAGAAGCCGTTGCATAATTCATGCCAGTGGTATCAATGAAGTACCCCAGAAAAATCATTGCCGTTGCATGGAACGGCAGGGAAAACATGCCATAAAAATTTGCCGCAGTAATCATCATCACCATGAAGGTAACCAGCCTGTTCTCCTGCCCCAGATGTGCTTCTTCTGCAATTTGAGTAACCACGCCCCAGAGCAGCATGATCCCTGCAATGGCTGCACCAAAAACGCCAAGAAAATAGGAGCTGAAGATAAGGCCACAAATTAAAAACCATGGATTCTTACGGAAAATTTTTCGTGTCACCATCCAGTTCGCTAACATTCTTGTCACACCAAGCCGATCCAATGCGCCAGCCATAACCATAACCGACAACACTTGCACAAGCTGCTCATTTCCAAAACCAACAGACAACGCCGAGGTGGTGTCCATAATTCCAAAGATTGCAATGGCTACGAAGCCAAATAAACTCGGCCAAATCAAATCAATCGTCATCCAGCCATACAACACACCAATAAACACCCCTAACGCACGCATCCCATAAGAAGTCACTGCTCCAAACGGCGGGCAACAACCAATGAGAACCGTCAATACCAGCATGATCGCCAAGTGAACGTATTGTTTTTTTGACATAACAGGTCTCTCCTTTTTCGACACTTTTGCAAAAAAGAGCAAAGCACGACGCGCATCATTCGAAAATCATTCATCGATTTTTCAAAGATCCTCTATACGCGTCGTACGGCTTTGCTCATAGATTATTCACTTACTCAATTAAAACACATAGTCTTCCAGAATCTGATACGCCACGGCGCCTTCACACTGTTTTGGCATGCGTACACCCAGCATGTGTGCCACGGTTGGCGTCAAGTCTGCTTGACGAATGATGCGTTCAGACTTATAGCCTTTTTTCAAGCCCTGGCCAGCTGCAATAAAGATTGGCGTGACGGACGTGTCGTTGACCCCTTCAACCATTGGCAGCGCATCACCATGCAAACGGTTGACGCCTTCTTCCAGCCAATACAATACATCCCCACATTCAGGACCACCGGTGCCCAGTACCATGGCGTCTTTGTTGCGCATGGCCACCGCAATGACACGTTTGCCATTGAGGCGATAATTATACAGACCATCAATAATTTCTCGTTCTAATTCGTATTTATCGGCTGGATCTACAATGCCTGTTGGGTACTTGCCTTTCAGATTGATATAAATCTGGCCGCCGCGTGTTGCCACAGCGCGTGTTTTTTCCCAATCGATTTCTTTAATGTCGTTGCCTTCGCTGTCCTTCTTCAGTACGGTGAAGCCCAGCTCTTGCATGACTTTAATGTTGCAGCCAAAGGCATCGCCAATCAGTGGCTTTTCTTCTTCTTCCGGTGTCAGCAGGCCATGATCTGAGAAAATCATGATGGTCCAGCCTTCATCCAAATAGTGCAGGAAGCGCGCAAGATAACGGTCGGTTTGTTCGTACACCTTCTCAATGGCATCCTGATACTCTTTACCATGCATGGAGCCCATGATTGGACGATCCTTACCTAAGAACCAGAACATGTGTCCCATCGCATCCACATTGTGAATGTGACTGAACACCACCTGATACTCATTAGTGTCGATCAGATAGTTCAGTGCATCCGCCTGCCACTGAGCAGCAACTTCCCAGGTAGGAAGAATGACACGGTTCACCAGTTCGAGATCCGTACCACCGGATGTTGGGTTTGGTGGAATGTAACCTACGTTTTCAACCACCTGCTTATGCAAGCTTCTTGGATGGAAGAGATGGTCGTGTTCAATGTTCATGGCTCTGGACAACCACAACCGAACCATGGAGCCATCTTCAGCCAAATCCATTAAGAGCATGTTTCGATTGCCATAAACATGTTCTTCTTTCCAATACATGTCATCAACCACGCCAACCTTGTACTCATCTTTTTTCAACGTAACGATTGGCTCTTCATCCTTTTTGCTGTGATAGTAGGCAATGCGATCATAGATGCCCTCTTCGTTCTTAAGAATCAAGCATGGGCGACGCACACGGCCTTCAGAGGTGATGACGTAGAATTCCTTTGCGCCTTCTGGTGCGTTGGCCCAGCCCTTGGCTTCCTTGATTGGGGAGTTGCAAAGATCCAGCTTCACGGCATCAATACCATCTTCGCCGTCAGACTGGGAAAGGATGATGTTTCTCATGCTCATAGAGTCGCCGCCAAGAATGCTATTAACATCGAATGTGTCTTCCACTTCCGGCAAATCTTCAATGACACAGCCAGCACCAGTGTTGTTAACGGCAGCTGGTTTGTAGGACACTTCTGTAAACTCTTCCTTTGCAAGAACAATCTTTTCCAAGTCAACACGAGCCACGCCGCCATTGATCATGGTTGGCTGCGTGCCGTCAACCACATGAAGATTTGGACTTTGGCTGGTTGGAGGCCAACTGGACCCTGGCCAGTGCCATACTAATGTTTTCATGCCCGCTTCCGCTGTAACATTCCACAGTGGTTCAGCATGGCAGAGACGGGAATCCAGGTTGTAGCTGGCAGTATCCAAATGCACCGGATCTTGACGCCAGAAGCAAGTGATCCCGTGAGTGACTGGTAACGCACCAGTAGCCAGTGTCGTCCACAGCGGTGGAGTGATTGTTGGCGGTGTGCAGATCAGTTTCAAATCCTCTTTCTGTGCCCCTTGATCCACAAACTTTTTAATGTTTGGCAGTTTACCTTCTTTTAAAAACTTGCTGGTCAAACGTGGATCCAGACCATCAACCCCGAGCAGCAGTACCTTGTCTGTCAATGTTTTGCTCATAGTTATCGCTCCTTTTTATGAACCAAATCGAATTAACTTATGCACTTATCATACCGGCTCGTATACGTCTTGCATATAACGTCTTTAACGACGATTTTTTCAATCTGTCCAGCTTTTGTTGACAGTCCATTAACCGCTGCCTATAATAAACCTTATTATAGGCAGCGACTCACGATATTTGAGCCATCCAGGTTGAACAAAAGTCCAATGGTATGAAGTCAAGAGGGTGAGGCAATAAAAAACAAGCAAAAAAC
>CALAKO010000202.1 GCA_937922955.1 uncultured Peptococcaceae bacterium
GAGAGGAACTGGCTGAAAAATACAACATTGTCAATAAAGGCTGCTTGAGTTGTCCGATTCGTTGTTCCAGAACGGTTGACGTAGATGGAAAAGCTGTAAAAGGTCCGGAGCTGGAGACTTTGGTGTTATTAGGCAGCGGCATCGTGAACAATGATCTTCCTTCGATTTTAAAGTGGAATTACGAATTAGATGAATTGGGGATGGACACCATTTCTTGCGCCAATACTATTTCATTCGCCATGGAAGCCAATGAAAAAGGCGTGTGGAAAAACGGTTTGTGTTTTTCAAAAACTGAGGAGCTTTCCAAGATTTTTGAAGACATTGCTTATCGTCGAGGCATTGGTGATGAATTGGCTCAAGGCAGCAAACGGTTGTCTGAAAAGTATGGTGGTAAAGAGTTTGCCATTCATTCCAAAGGAATGGAGTTGGCGGCGTATGAACCACGAAAGTCGGTTGGCTTAGGATTGGGGTATGCAACGAGCAATCGTGGCGGCTGCCATTTGAATGGTGGTTATCTCGTCATTATGGAAGGTTTGGGCCTGGCCGTGAATCCCACCACCTATCATGCAAAAGCAGATTTGACCATGATGTTTCAGGATTTGATGGAAATGATCTCGGCGACAGGACAATGTTTGTTTACAAGCTATGCATTTTTTCCAGCTCCTTTAATGAAGCATCCAAATGCCTGGTACACAAAAATGGTTAATCGTGTGGTTCCATATTGTGGCGCAAGTGTGCGGCTCATTAATAAATATCCGGAATTGCTCAAAATCCATTTACCGGTGTTTCATCATACGAAAGGATTCGAGTATGTGACTGGGATGGACATGCCTTTTGGGAAATATTTACGATGTGGGGAACGTGGATACAATTTGGAGCGTGAGGTGAATCGGCGCTTTGGCGTTAATGCCAATAAGGATGCGCTGCCAAAACGCTTGACCAGTTCTTTGCAGGACCCAAATGATCCAAAATCAAAAGTGCCTTTGAAGAAATTGAAAAAAGTGTATTACCATGCTCGCGGCTGGGATCGTAGTGGTCTGCCAAAGAAAAGTACGCTGCGAAGACTGCAGATAGAAGTGGAACAATCGTCAAGAGGATGAATCATGGTGCAAGTAAAACTGTTTGGGACGGCACGTCTGCAATCCGGTGTAAAATCGTTTGAGTGTGAGGCGAAAACGGTGAACGAACTTTTGAAGCAAGTGCCAAATATGAAGAAGAAAGAAGCAAAAGATTTGATTCTTTTGGTAAATGGCAAACCGGTGAAAAGATTTTATCGGTTTAAAGAGGACGATCAAGTGGTGCTGATGTCGCCAGTGGGAGGTGGATAATGATGCAGAAGGTAAAAAAGATGCCGCATATTGACAAAGAGACTTGTGCGGGCTGTTCAATATGCCTTGTAAATTGTCCAATGGAATGCATTTCAATAACAGACCCTGCGTTTCATGGGGATATTCGAACCATTGCACAGGTGGATGCTTCAACGTGTATTGGCTGTGGCATTTGTGCGAAATCATGTCCAATACAGGCAATAGAAATGGTTGAGAGAAAGGTGGCAAAGCCTATGAAAACGAAAACAGATATGAGAAAAATTGCATATCGTGGTGTGCAGCAGGGGTTCAAAGTGGCAATGAGAATTTTACCATGGCGAATGCCCGAGTTGATTCAGGGCGTGGATGCGGTAAAACGGCTGCCAGCTTTGGTAAAACGAAGGGGCTTTAAGAAAGTTCTGATCGTAACGGATGAGAATTTAATGCGCCTGCATTTGCTGGACGATTTGTTGAAAGAAATGGAGAACTTACGATTAGATTATGTTATTTATCGAGAAGTGGCTGCCAATCCAACGGACTTTAATGTTGAAGAAGGACTGAATTTGTATTTGGTCTGTCAATGCGATTGTATGATTGCTTTTGGTGGTGGTGCACCGATGGACTGTGCCAAAGCCATTGGTGCTTGTGTTGCTCGACCACGGAAAAGAGTCAGTCAATTACAGGGATTGCTGAAGGTATTACGCCCTATTCCGACCATTTTCGCTGTTCCAACAACCTCCGGCACGGGCTCTGAAACCACCATGGCGGCGGTTATTACCGAAAATGCGACTCATCATAAAGCCTCCATTAATGATTTATGCCTCATTCCAAAATACGCTGTATTGGATCCTAAGTTGACGGTTGGTTTGCCGCCTCGTACAACGGCAACGACTGGTATGGATGCGCTTTGTCATGCTGTTGAAGCGTATACTAACCATGTATACAATAGCGATTTGGAAAATGATATGGCGCGTCAGGCTGTAAAACTCATTTACGAAAACTTGTATAAGGTTTACACGGATGGCAGCAATTTGTCTGGCCGACAAAACATGCAATTGGCTGCTTTTTATGCTGGACGCGCATTCACTCGAGGGTGCGTCGGTTATGTGCATGCGATTGGTCATACGTTGGGCGGTTTGTATGGCGTTCCTCATGGTTTGGCGATGTCCATTATTCTGCCTCATGTTATGCGAGCTTTTGGACCTGCTGTATATGAGCGTTTGGCAGAGCTGAGTGATGTATGTGGCATGACGGATTCAAATGCCAGTAAGCAAGAAAAAGCGGAAGCGTTTATTCGATGGATCGAAGAAATGAAAGTAAAGATGGAGATTCCTGAATTTGCAACGATGATTCAAGAAGACGACGTGGATCAAATGGTAGAATGGGTGGATAAGGAAGCCAACCCAGTTTATCCGGTTCCTGTTATTTGGAGCAAGGCGGAAATTAAATCCTTTATCATGAGCATCCGATAATGCGTACACCGCACTCTTTTCATTACGGAAGAAATCGTTTGTTTCGTAATGAAGAGAGTGTTTTTTTATGAAGAGGTGCATCGTCTTCGGGTGCATTCATCTTTTCATGGCGGCGACAAATGAGTCTGATAGAAACAGACAATCCTTTTGAGAGGTGAAAAACGATGACGACATTGATGCTTCTGGAAGATGATCGCAGCTTGATTGACGGGCTCGACTATGTGCTGAGAAAGGAAGGGTATGCGCTGGATGTGGCCACGACGCTGGCAGAAGCGCAGACGTTGTTGATGGAGCAGTCGTACGATTTGCTGCTTTTGGATCTGACGCTGCCGGACGGCAATGGGCTGAGCGTGTGTGAGCAGGTGCGCGCAAAAGGCAGCACGGTGCCGATCATTTTCCTGACGGCGATGGATGAGGAGGTGCAGGTGATTCGTGCCCTGGATACGCCCACTTCTGGCGAGATTCGCATTGATGGGCAAAATCTTTTTGCGATGAAGGAAGAAGCGCGCACCATTTTCCGACGCCGCAACATCGGTTTTGTGTTTCAATCCTACCAGCTGGTGCCGGAGCTGAATGTGGAGCAGAACATTATTTTTCCGCTGCTGCTGGATTATAAGCGCCCGCGGCAGGCGGAGGTTGACGAGATCTTGCAGATTTTGGGGCTGACGTCGCGCCGTCAACATTTGCCAAGCCAGCTTTCCGGTGGTCAGCAGCAGCGCGTGGCGATCGGCCGCGCCTTGATTACAAAGCCGAAGCTTATTCTCGCGGACGAGCCGACCGGTAATCTGGACAGCAGAAACAGCCGAGAGGTCATTGACCTGCTGACGCAGGCGTCGCGCCATTATCAGCAGACGATTCTCATGATCACGCACAACGCCAGCCTGACGGCGTCGGTGGACCGGGTGCTGCGAGTGTCCGATGGAGTGCTCACTGATCTGGGGAGGAAGAGCAATGAAAAGTTATCTTGATCTTGTTCCCTTGACAGCGAAGGTGCACCGACGCCAAAATCGCATGTCGGTGGCTTGCATTGTGTTGGCGGTGTTTCTGGTAACGGCCATCTTCGGCATGGCAGACATGTACATTCGCGCCCAGATCACGCAGCTGGAGCAAGACGACGGCAATTTTCACATTGGTGTGCTTGATATCACCGACGAGGAAGCCGCGCTCATTGCTGAACGGCCGGAGGTGGCCGCGGCCTCACGCTATGGGGTGATTCCTTATGAGGAAGCGGCACCGTATACGCTCTTCGGCCAATCCATCATTGTCTGTGGCTGTGAGGAAGTCATGATGACCGACATCCTGCAGAATGCCATTGTCGAGGGGACGTTTCCGCAAACGGCAAACGATGTGATGCTCACGCAAAATGCCCACGATGTGTATGGTCTGGCCATTGGCGATGAGGTGACGATTGCGGCGCCGAATGGTGGCAGCCTGCATTATACGGTGTCCGGTTTTTGCCGGGATTCGGCACAAACCATGTCGCGTGATGGGATGGGTGCCTTTCTCAATACGGCTGCTTTTCGCACAGCCTACGCAGCTGCAAAAGGACTGGACGCATCCAGTCTGGAAAACACCAACCTCGATGACGTCAACAGCGGTTTTTATGTGCAGTTCAAACAGCCGTTGCTTGCGCGCTACAGCATTTCCGCTATCAAAGAGGCTTTTCAGCTGGACGATGAGCAGGTACTGGAAAATGTCAAGCTGCTCGGCCTTTATGGCCAAAGTTCCAGCTCACAGATGATTCAGATTTATGGTGCTGCGCTGGTGCTAGGCGTTTTGGTTCTCATTGCTGGCATACTTATGATTGCTTCAAGCCTAAATGCAAATGTGGCGCAGCGCACGGAATTTTATGGCATGATGCGATGTCTGGGTGCGACGTCCAAGCAGGTGATGCGGCTGGTGCGACGTGAGGCGCTGCGCTGGTGTCGCTTTGCCATTCCTTGTGGTGTACTCATTGGTGTGGTGCTGATTTGGATCCTTTGTGCCGTGCTGCGTTATCTGGCGCCAGGTTATTTTGCTACCATGCCGGTGTTTGCGGTGAGCTTGCCGAGCATTGCGGCTGGTGTTGTTCTAGGCGTTCTCACGGTGTTCTTTGCGGCCCGATCGCCCGCCAAACGAGCCGCTCGAGTGTCGCCATTGACCGCAGTTAGCGGCAGCGCCACCGATCAGATGCCGGCACGCAGCGTAGCCAGCACGCGTCATTTTCGTGTAGAAACGGCCCTTGGCATTCACCATGCCAAGGCCAGCCGCAAAAACCTGCTGCTCATGACGGGCTCCTTTGCCTTCAGCATCGTTCTCTTTCTCTGCTTTTCGGTGGCTGTGGATAGTATGCAAACCTCGCTGAAGCCGCTGAAGCCATGGACCGCTGATGTGTCCATTCTCTCGCAGGACAACAGCTGCACGCTCTCACCAGCGCTTGTCGATGACATTGCTGAGCAGAAAGGTGTAGAAGCGGTTTTTGGGCGCATGCAGATCAACGGACTTTCGGCCGTGACTCAAGGGAAAAGCGGTACGGCCGATTTGGCGAGCTTTGAGGCGATACAATTGGCCTGGGCCGATGACTATTTGTTGGAAGGAGACTTGGAAGCTCTCGAGACGCAGCCAAACGCTGTGCTGGCGGTATACGAGCCGGGTCATCCTTTCAAAGTTGGCGACCGCCTGATGCTGACGGTTGCTGACAAGCAGCAGACCGTGGAAATTGTGGGGGTGCTGTCGCAGGCGCCGGTTTCCAGCATCGCCGATTTTGGCGCACTGATTTGTTCTGAGGCGACCTTCCAAGCGCTTAGCGATGAAAGTGGTTACGCGATTATTAATGTGCAGCTCGCCAACGACGTCAGCGATGCCAGTGTCAACGCGATTCGTTCGCTGGCTGGCAGCAGTGTGGTTTTTGTCGATGACCGTTTGAGCAACGCCAGCGCCCGTGGCACGTATTATTGTTTCTGTCTCTTTATCTACGGCTTTCTTGTCATTATTGCGCTGATCACCGTGTTCAACATCATTAACAGCATTTCTATGAGCGTTGCCGCACGCACCCAGCAGTATGGTGTGTTCCGTGCCCTGGGACTCAGCGATCGTCAGTTGAAAAAGATGGTTGCTGCGGAGGCTGCGACTTACACCGTTCTTGGCGGCGTGCTGGGCAGCCTCCTCGGTGTTGCAGGCAACTGGACACTGAGTCAGAGCCTGCTGACAGAAATCTTTGGCAGCGACTGGAGCCTGCCATGGCAGGAACTGTTGACCATTCTTTTTGTCATGGTGTTGGCAGTCATCGTCGCTGTGCGCAAGCCGGTGCGACGCATTCAAGATCAGGCCATTGTGGATACACTGAGCGCACAGTGACCATAGGAGTGTTTTTTGCAAAGATGGGCGAACAGCCCTGTATTTACGAGCATGTCGAGTAAATACAGGGCTGTTTTTCTTTGAGCAGAATGGGGGCCTATTGACGAACAACGATTTTTGAAATGGTGTCTCTGTGTATCCTTTCAAAAAGAAGCTGAAATCGCTGATTCGGAAAGCGATGGAGACGATGTCCAGAAGTTGTAAATCTTTGTTAGGTTGCGTTTTTGGTTTTCACAATGCAATGTCAGTGTCGTTGGACAACATTGTAACAAATCGTTGGTATGTTAGAATAAAATTACACCCAAAAGGTGAGTTTGTGTTGTTTCTTAAAGATCTATAAAGATTGTTTTAGATCCCTGTGGATTGCTTGATTGTGATAGCATGGTCGTGTTAAGCTAAACATAACCATCGGTAGAAATGGAAATGTGGCGTGTTAGCCAGAGCTATGACAACACCGCTTTTCGGGGGTGAATGAGTGGATTATAGAAAAGTGCTCAAAAAATATGAAGAACAATGGCATTATTTGATCGTTGGGTGCATGACTACATTGATCAACTATGTGCTGTATTTTTTGCTTAATTTTATAGGCGTGCATTACATTCTTGGCAATGTTTTGGCTTGGGCGGGCGCGGTGGCGTTTGCTTATTTTGCCAATGGTGCCTGGGTGTATCGCTCTACATCGCAGAGAAGCATCCGCGAGGCTACAGCATTCGTTCTTTCGAGGCTGTTTTCCTTGGGCTTGGAAACCGTGTGTTTGGCTGTGATGGTGGAATGGGCCGGAATGGGCGAGTACCTGTCAAAAATCATCGTTGGTGTCATTGTTGTGGTGGTTAACTATTTAACCGGCCTTTTGGTTTACAAGAAAGGGGTGTGAGCGATGCTGTCAGTTATTGTGCCCGCCTATAATGAAGAAGGGCTGGTACTTGCGGCGGCGCAGCGCCTTCGTGATGTATTAAACGGTGCGGATATTCCGTACGAACTTGTTTTTGTAGATGATGGCTCAAAGGATCGTACCTGGGACGAGATTGAAGCGGCACATGAGAACGACGAGGCCGTGCACGGCCTAAGTTTTTCTCGTAATTTTGGCAAAGAGGCCGCTATTTTTGCCGGTTTGAGCATGGCGCAGGGTGATTGCTGCGCAGTGATTGACTGTGACCTTCAGCATCCACCGGAGAAACTTGTGGAAATGTATGCACTGTGGCAGGATGGCTGGGAAGTGGTCAATGGCGTAAAGGAAGACCGTGGGGAAGAAAGTGCAGCGCATGGTTTTGCGGCGAAATGTTTTTACAAAATGATGAGTCATGCGGCAAAAATTGATATGAGCCGTTCTTCTGATTTTAAATTGATGGACCGTCGTGTCGTGAACGCGCTGTTGGCGTTGCCGGAGCGAAAAACTTTTTTCCGTGCCCTGGTTGGCTGGGTGGGCTTTCGCTCGATTGATGTGCCATTTTCGGTTGAAGAACGAACAATCGGAAAAAGCCACTTTTCAACGTTGTCGCTGTTTCGTTATGCATTGTCGAACATCTCGGCCTTTTCTTCCGCACCGATGCAGATTGTGACCGTTATTGGCGGCATTTTCCTTTTATTGGCACTGGCTCTCAGCATACAGACCCTGGTTTGCTGGGCCAGAGGACTGGCAGCTGATGGGTTTACAACAGTGATTATCTTGCTTTTGCTGATTGGCAGTATTATCATGATTAGCTTAGGAATTATTGGCTATTATATTGCGCAGATCTATATTGAAAGCAAGGAGCGCCCGCGGTACCTGGTTGCACATACCTGCGAAAGCAGAAGTGAGAAAGGAGAGGAACGCCGATGATTTTGACACCGGAATTGGCATTTGAGCGTTTGCGCAAAAGCGTTCCTTCATATACAAAATGGACGTTCTTTTCGGCGTTTATTTTGGGGCTGGTGGCGCATCTCTATATGTTGACCAATAAGCTGCCAAACCACGATGATATTTATCATCTTTTTCAGTGTGACTATGGCACCCAGTCTGGGCGATGGTTTCTGCCAACGGTGCTTCAATGGGATGGGGATTTCAGTACGCCATGGCTGATTGGCGTGCTGAGTTTGCTTTGCCTGGCAGGAACAGCATGCATTACGACGGCGTTGTTTCGCATTCATCGTCCTGTGGCTTGTGTGCTTACATCGGCACTTCTGGTATCTTTTCCTACGGTTGCTTCAACGTTTACATATATGTTTACGGCCGATGCGTATTTTTTTGGCCTGTTTCTGGCAGCTTGTGCGGCGTATGCCGTGTCGCGTTTTCCAATAGCAGGCCTGCCTCTGAGTGCCGTACTTTTAATTTTATCCATGGGTATTTATCAAAGCTATTTTCCAGTGGCAACGGTGTTGATGGTGGGGACGCTGCTGTTTGATTGTTTGGAAGGACAGCGTTCTTTTCTGCAGATATTGGTGCGTGGCATTAAAATGGTCGCAGCGCTCGGCCTTGGCATTGTTGTGTACATGGCGGCGGCACGTTGGGCCACAGCAAATATGGGTGGTCTGTCCGATTACATGGGCATTTCCAGCATGGGGTCCATTTCAATGGATCAGCTGACGTCCTTGATTCGTAAATGCTACGAATCGTATAGAGATTATTTTTGGGATAATGAGTACGGGTGGTACTTCGGATTTATTCGTTATGTGCTTCTGGCCGCTTTGGTGAGCGCTTTGATTATTCTGCTCATTCTGCTGGTTCGTCGGAGTGTTGGCGTGCTTCGTGGCTTATTGGCGCTGGTGCTGCTTGCCTGCTATCCGTTGGCAGGAAATTTGATTCATATCATGGTTGGCGGTGCTGCGATTCATTTTTTGATGATTTATGGCAGCGTGTTTATTCTGGTGCTGCCGTTGGCGCTGGCGAATTTTGCCGGCGAGCATGCGGCGGAAATGGTTGGTTTTCGAGCCAACGTTCAGGCCTTATTCAGCTGGATCATTATGATTGCCATGGCGTTGACCTCTTATTCTTATATTGTGGCCGACAATAAGGCCTATTTGGCGATGGAAGTCAGTTTTGACCAGATCACGGCCTATTCCAATCGCTTAGTCAGTGCCATTCAAAGTGTAGAGGGCTACACCACAGAACTGCCCGTGGTGTTGTGGGGAGCAAGTGGTACAGAAAGCATGCTGGGTGATTTGACCCCGGAACAGAATGAGATCACTTTAACCGGTGTGTTGAGAGCCAGCACGTATCGGTCGCAGTATAGCTACGGCAATTTTCTCAATCGTTTCATGGCTTTGCCTAACGATGTTTATACGGATGATATGCCAGATGAAGTGCGGCAAGCGATTGGGGATATCAACGCCAAAATGCCAACATATCCACAACAAGGCAGTGTTCAGATTGTTAATGGCTACATCGTGGTGCGTCTCAATTAGATATTACAAAAGGACCAGAGAACAAAACGTGTTCTCTGGTCCTTTTTTGATGATTTCTTGACTTGTTTATAGTAAGATGCTGTACTAATATAATTATGAAAATTTGGTTCACAAAGGGGGATGGGGCGGTGTGCGCTGGAAAAATGACTGAAACCATTCTAATTGTGGAAGATGATACCGATATCAGCATGCTTCTAAAGACCATACTTGAGGAAGCTGGCTATCAAACGGTGCAAGCGTTTTCTGGGACGGAGGCCCAGCTGTTGCTCGAAAAATCGTTGCCGTCGTTGATTTTATTGGATTTGATGCTGCCGGGCATGAGCGGTGAAACGTTGCTGCAATGGCTGCGCAGTGAGCAGCAGTGTCAGATTCCAGTGTTGATTTTATCGGCCAAAAATGCGGTGAGAGACAAAGTGGCGATGCTGCACATTGGGGCCGATGACTATATTACTAAACCATTCGAACCCGAGGAAGTTACCGCTAGGGTTCAGGCGGTGCTGCGGCGGAGCAGTGTGACTGATGACAGTCGGAATACCACGGAGGTATGGTCGTATAAACGTTTGAAACTGTATCCTGATTTGCGTAAAGTAACTGTTGCCGAGCAGGAACTGGTATTAACTGGTAAGGAGTATGACATTTTGCGGCTGATGATGGAGAATCCGGAGAAAGTTTATTCGCGTGAGCGATTGTATGAATTGATTTGGAAAGAGGGCTATTATGGTGCCGATCACACCATTAATGTTCATGTGAGCAATTTACGCAAAAAAATCACAGCTTGTGATCCAGACAACGCATACATCCAATCGGTGTATGGGATAGGTTTTCGATTAGCGAAAAATTGATGATTTCTTGAGGATTGCTTGCGGACTATTTGATATCTTTGACGCTATACTTTCCATAGGACAGGGAGAGATTCTCTGAAAACGTTGGAACATGGAGGGAGAGCAATGAAAGAGTGTGTGATTGGAACCAACGCTTTGTCAAAAACATATGGGTCGCAGAAAGTGCTCGATCGTGTGTCAATTCATGTAGAGCGCGGTGAAATTTATGGCTTGATCGGTGACAATGGTGCTGGAAAAAGCACATTGTTCAAGATCTTGGCTGGGCAAAGCTTGGCTGATGCTGGTGAGCTGGCATTGTTTGGTCAGTCAACAAAAAAAGGGCTGGTGCAGAGCAGAGCGCGGATGGGTGTGCTTGTTGAGGAGGCAGGCTTCTTTCCCAGCTTGTCAGTGGAGCAGAATTTGGAATATTATCGGCGGCTCAAGGGCATTCCAGGCACGGCCTGTGTGGAAAAAGTGCTGACTCAAGTGGGCCTTTTGGAGAAACGGCATACACCAGGCAAAAAATTGTCGATGGGGATGAAAAAACGTTTGGGAATTGCCATCGCTTTGTTGGGAGATCCGGAACTGTTGATTTTGGATGAGCCGATAAACGGGCTCGATCCCAGCAGCATTGTTGGGATGCGCAGATTGTTGCAGCAATTGAACACGGAACATAACACGACCATTCTGATGTCGAGCCATATTTTATCTGAATTGCAGCAAACGGCGACGACATTTGGTTTTTTGGAAAAAGGACAGCTGATTCGTGAAACAACGGCGCAAGCGCTGCATGATCAATGCATGGAATATTTGACGCTGATGGTGTCAGATATTGAAGGATATTTGGTTCTTATGGAGGAATACTATCCAGAGGAGTTGTATAAAGTGCTGCCAGATAGATTGATTCAACTCATGAATCCGAAGCATTCCAGTGAAACGTACAGTGCTTTAGCGGCGAAAAACGGCATTTTAGTGACAGGTATGGCCTGGCATGAATATACATTGGAGGATTATTTTATGCAGCTGAAAGAGGGTGAGCGCGATGCTGAATTATCTAAGAGGTGAGTGGTATCGTGTTGTGACTTCTGGTATTTTAGCTGTTTTGGTAGTACTTTTTATCTTTGCTAGTGTGGGAATTAATGGCTTTTTTGCCTTATCAAATGCGTTTGATGATCAGTGCGCGTTTACCGCCTCTGATGCGGTATCAGTGATGATGAAATATCCCTTGGTTTTTTGTTTTGCCGCTGTTGTTGTTGGTTCATTTCTCTATGAGGAAGATTTTCGGGAAGGTCATTTGAAAAATGTCCTTGCTCATGGTATTTCACGAGAACAGATCATCGGTGTTCATTTTTTTGTGAGTGCTGTTGCTGCCTTTCTGTTGCTTGTTGTAAGTTTGGTGGTATATTGCGCAAGTGCGTCTCTTCTTTTGCCCAAGGGAAATATACTGTCGTTCACGGATCTTTTCCTGGTTAGTGTGTACATGATCCCATTGGCGTCATCATCACTGATGTTGTGTATTGTTACGCTAATACTGGCCAATTCAAGTGGTGCTGCCTTTTTCACTGGATTTTGTGTATTTAATCTGATTCCACGGCTTACCTTGTTCATTGGGGAAAAGGTGGAATGGGTCCATCAGCTGGCTATGTGGATGCCGAGAAATTTTCTTTCTCAACCTAATGTTGCCTGGCAGTCTTCACAGTTGTTTTTGATTTGTTTGTTGAGTGGTGGTATAGGGACGCTGTTTTTTATGTTGTTGGGATTGGCCGGTGTTCGCAGCAAAGAATTTTAGCAAAGCGTTGGAGGTGTCAGGATGGCTTGGATGATCGCTGCAGCTGCAATTGTGTTGGCAGGCTTTTTTGCCGCGCGCTGGCTGTTGCTGAAACGTTCTGTGCGTGTGGTTCATCGTGCGTTGCTGGAGCTGGAAAAGGATATCGGGCAGAATAGGCATCTGCAGCTGCCTTTGCCAGATACTGACTTGGAAAAACTGCTGATTAGCATTAATGGAATGCTGGATGCCCTTCGCAATGAGAGGATGGATTATCTCAAAAAGGAGCGGGCCTTTCAGGAGCAGATCGAGGCGGTGAGTCATGATCTGCGTACTCCATTGACGGTGATTAATGGCTATCTGGCACTTTTGCAGAAACAGTCAGAGAATTTTTCTGCACAGCAGCAGGAGATGCTTACTGCTGTGCAGCGTAAGGCGCGAAAAATGGCGGAACTGGTGGAACAATTTTATGAATTTGCCAGAATGACGGCTGGTGATGTTGATTTGCAGATGGAAGCATTGGATATGGGTAAGTTTATTCGTGAAACCTTTCTTTCCAATTGTCTGCTGTTGGAAACGGCAGGATTGGACGTCGAAACAGATTTTCCAGATCATCCGCTTTGGGTCGCTGGGGATGCTTCAGCGTTGGAGCGCGTCTTTACGAATTTATTGCAGAATGCTTCGCGTTACGCAGAACACTTTTTGCGTCTGGCTCTTCATGCAGAAGCAGGCAAAGCGATTGTGTGTTTTGAGAATGATGCGTCAGGATTGTCGCAGGAGATGCTGCAGCAACTTTTTGATCGGTTTTATGTAAATGATGCAGCCAGAAGTCAGGGAAGTACAGGTTTAGGTTTGACCATTGCAAAGGGACTCGTAGAAGAGATGGGTGGCACCTTAGAGGCGATGCTTATGGATGAGGCCCAGCCGAATGCATCGGCAACGGTGCGCTTTGTCCTTCATATGCCGCTGTTGTCGCAAAGTGTTTTGAATAGTAAGTGATGAGCAAAGAAAAACGAGGAACGTCTGATGACGCCCCTCGTTTTTCTTTGCTTATAGTGTGTGGCAATCTGAAAAAAACGCTACAGCTAATAGTTGTAACGCAACAGCCGCTGTAGTATTCAAATGTTGTACAAAAGCATGTAGGACCACTAATATGATAGACACAAGAATGGAATGGCAGCGCAGCAAAATGGTGAGGAGGTTGAAAACATGCTGTATTTAATAACGATTGTGGTGTCCTTTATTGGGGCATTGATTCAAGGAGTTACGGGATTTGGTGCATCATTGACAATTATGACCTTTTTGCCGTATTTTGTGGAGTTGCCACAGGCCGTTGCCTTGTCGGGCGTTATTCCGATGGTTCAGATGGCGGTGTTGGTGTGGTTGTATCGCCGACACATCGACGCAAGGAGAGTTGTGATTCCGACGATTTTCTATCTGATCGGCTGTTGGTTGTCCATCAAATATACCCTGTCTTTTGATCCGCGTGTGTTGAAATTGGCATTCGGTATTTTTTTGATTATCATCTCGATTTATTTTCTGCGCTTCAGCGAAAAGATGAAGGTCAAGGATACAATTCCAGTGATGGTATCCTGCAGTTTTTTATCGGGGATTTGCAATGGTGTTTTTGGCATTGGCGGACCGTTGATGGTTTTGTATTATCTGGCGGCATCGGATTCGATGGATGAATACATTGCTAATATTCAGTGCTGTTTTTTGGTAACGGATATTTATTGTCTGGCGCTGCGTGCACAGGAAGGCATTTTTACAACCGATTTGATTGGCCCGTCCATTGTTGGGATTGTGGCCATCTTGATTGGTCAGGTTGTGGCGGCGCGCATCGTGTCGAAGATCAGTGATGAGGACATCATTCGGCGTTGCACCTATGTCATGGTGGGCGTTTCGGGTGTGATCATGGCGCTGACCAATTTATAAATTGCATGGAAAAAGCAGCTTGGGCAGAGTTGTCTGCTCAAGCTGCTTTTTTAAGTATTAGTTGTTGGATGGTGTATGAAAAAATGGAACGAAGGTGTCAATGAGCGCTTTGGACGGGGTATCTGTGCGAAAAACGTACAGATTGTCCAGGTTTAAGGCTGGGCGAATGGGAATTATGGAAATCCTATCGAGATAGGATTTCGGCAGACTACGGACGTTTGATTTTGTCATAAACCCAATGCCGATGCTTTCTGCGATGGCACTGAGGTAAATCGGCAAGGTATCGACCGTCATGATGAAATTGGGTTCGCCATGCTGCCGCAGCAAGTCCAACACCCAGTTGTCGTTCATTTCATTTTTGGATTCGCTCGATGACGTTTCGTTTAAAAACTGAATCAGTGGGTATTTTAAAATGGTACGGATTGAGAGAGATTTGTGAACGTTCAGCGGAGAGTTTTTACTAACCATAGCCAGGAGAGTGTCTTGTGACAAAGGCACAACGGAGAGATCCAACAATTTCTCTGGCGGCATAATTTCTCTTAAATGGAATTCGCTGATGACATTGATTAGACCAATATCGGTTTTACCTTCCCAGACAAGATCCAGCACATTTGGAAGAAACCGCTGTTGTGAGGTGATAGCAACGTTTGGATAGTGTCGATTGAATGCTTGTATGGCCGAGACAATAAAATGCTGGCTGAACAAGTTGTTGTGCGCGATGCGCAGTGTCCCTTGAAGAGAGGAGACTGGTTTTTTATATTTTTGCAGATCGGCATCCAGGGCATGGAGTTCTGCAAAAATGTTTTTGGCTCGCTTCAACACCAGCGTGCCTTCTTCGGTCAGCGTTGTTCCCTGGTTGGTACGATGAAGAAGTGTTACTTGCAGTTCTTCTTCGAGTTGTTGGATTGCCTTGCTGATGCTTTGTTGAGAAATGTAGAGTTCTTGGCTGGCAACATTGATGGAATGGTTGTTTTCAATGGCAAGCAGATAGCGAAGTTGCTCTAGGCGCATGCTAAGACCTCCAGGTGATTGGCTTTCTTCGATGAATCATCGAAATTTTCTGCCGTGTTGATTGATTGGTAATGACACATGAAAGGTAACACCGTCGTCTTCGTTGCTGGCACTGATGCTGCCTTGATGTCGATGGCAAATACTTTCAGCAATGGCAAGGCCAAGACCATAACCACCAGTTTGACGGGTACGTGATTCATCCACACGATAAAAGCGTTCGAAGAGATGTTTAAGGGTATCGTCGTCGAAGGTGGCTCCTTTGTTATGCACACTGAGACGAAGCGATTTATCCTGACGAGCCAGAATGACCGTGATGGCTGTTCCTGCAGGAGCGTATTTGCAGGCGTTATCAAGAAGGATGTTGACCAGTTCCTCTAATTGGGTCTTATCGCCTTCGAGCACGCAGTTTTCAGCGATCGTTTCGCAAATGTGCAGCCCGTTATCGAGGGCGACGGATTCAAAGCTCAGGATGGCGCCCAGTACGACGTCACTGAAAAGCACCTGTTCGCGAACAATGGGTTGGTCCTCATTGGCATCGTTGCGAGCCAATAAAAGCAGATCGCTGACAAGTTTTTTCATACGCAGGGCTTCTTGATTAGAACTGATGATCCAGCGTTCTTGGTCGGCAATCGTATCTTCTCTGTGGTTTTTTAAGATTCTTATATTTGCTAGTATGACTGTGAGAGGGGTTTTCAACTCATGGGACGCATCGGCGATGAATTGTCGCTGCTGTGCCCAGGCTGTTTCAACTGGTCGAAATACCCAATTGGACAGCTGCCATACCAGGCAGAGAAAAATGAACCAAGCGAGAAAAAATACGAGCAGGCTCCAGAACAGCAGATTGCGAATGTTGGAGGTTTCGTAGCTGCGATCCACAAAGGCAATTTTTATGCCTTCTGGCGTTTGGCGAACACTGTATGAAATATCATATTCTTCGAGGGTGCCTTCAATATTGTCGCTTTCTTCCACAGCCTGGACCAGCTTTTTTGCTGTCGATGTGCTGGTGTCCATGTTGCGTGAGAAAATAATTTCGGCGTTGTCGTAATTGTCATCGACGGCAACCACAATGCCTGGCAGCGCCAGAGCTGCTTTTTGTTCTTTTGCATCCAATCGTGAGGAAGCTTCTGGTGGCGGTGTATCGTCAGGTGTTTCAGTGCTTTCGTCCGTTGTGGCATTGTCTCCAGATGTGGTGGTGTCGGTTTCATTGGATTGATCGATACTCAGAGGCTGACTGTCGTCGCGATTGGCATCTTGAAAGCGGGACGCACCTGGGTCGCTGTTAGATGAAAAGGTGTTCACAGGATTGGTCATATTGACCAACGTGTGCAGCGACTCAAAGGCAACGGTTTTGTAATGCTGCATGTTGCCGATAATGACAATGGAAAGAATGATCAGCAGCATGAATGTGATGGTTACCATGTTGATGACAATAAAGCGCTGACGCAGCGCCTTTAACCGGTTCATGCTGCAGTGTCCTCAAGCCGATAGCCGATGCGGCGCAGTGTAACAATTTGAACGTGAGAGGAAAGAAAATGCAGTTTTTTGCGGAGAAAAGAAATGTAGACCTCAACATTGTTCTCTCCAGCATCCGAATCACTGCCCCACACGCTGACGATCAGCTCTTCTTTACTGATGGAAAGCTGTGGATGCTGCAAAAATTTCTGCATGATGGCGAATTCTTTGTAGCCGAGATGGACCGCTTTTTCACCGCAGCGCAATTCCGCTTTCTCAAGATCCAATGTAAGATCACCAAAGCTGAGTTCGTCCAGCACCACTTCACCAACGCGGCGCGTTAGCGCGCGCACACGGGCAAACAGCTCTTCATAAACAAAGGGCTTGGTCATATAATCATCGGCTCCATAATCCAGCCCGGTGATTTTGTCACTGACGGCTTCGCGGGCGGTGAGAATGAGCACTGGTGTGGAAATTTTTTCTTTCCGCATGGTTTTAACCACATCAAAACCGTTCATTTCTGGCAGCATCACGTCAAGGATGATTAAGTCATACTGTCCAGTGCGGGCATAGTCCAATCCGCTGCGGCCGTCATAGACGCAATCGACATCATAGTGTTGATCTTTTAAAAGCTGTGCAATGGCATCAGACAGTGCCTGTTCGTCTTCAACAATAAGAATGTGCATGGTGAGTCCCCCTTGTGGCATTCATAGAAATAGTATAGCGTATATTAATAGGAAAATCATAGAAAATAAACCTTAAATCGGCATTAAAATATGGATATCATTTGAACTTTTAAGGAAATATAATATAAATAAAGATAAAAAACCAGTGTGTGATAAATATTTTGGAAAGAAATGATTAAAAAATGTTCGTTTAGCTGGAAAACGTAATGCATTTGCTGTCTGGTTGTTGTACAATGCTAGTGAAAATATTTATGAAAGGGAGCGCTTATGTATGATCAGTCTGTTGGCTAATTCGCCATGGTCTATTTTAGTCATCAATATTTTGGATATTGCGATCATTGCTTTTGCGGTGTATAAAATTTTAGAGATCATGCAGGGAACACGCGCCATGCCATTAGCTAAAGGTATCGGCATATTGCTGTTGTTTTCGGTGCTAAGTGAGGCATTAGGCTTGTCAACTGTTAACTGGGTACTGGTACAATTGCAAACCATGTTTATTATTGCCATACCTGTGATTTTTGCCCCAGAACTGCGTCGCGCTCTGGAGCAGTTGGGAACGGGAACCTTTCTGATTCGTAACCGTCATTTGACGGATAATGATATTGTAGCCAATCAAGTTCAGGAAATTGTCGGTTGTCTGACGGCGGCCAGTGCATCACGTACGGGTGTGCTGATTGCTGTGACACGAGAAAACGGCCTGAAAGAATATATCGATACTGGGATTGCAATCAACGGGCGTTTGTCTACGCCGCTTTTGCGCAATATTTTTATCGTTAATACGCCATTACATGATGGGGCCGTCATTGTTACTGGCAATGAAATAAAAGCGGCCAGTTGCTTTCTGCCTTTATCTGAGAACAAGAACATTTCCATGAAACTTGGTACTCGTCATCGAGCTGCTATTGGACTTTCTGAAGTTAGTGATGCCGTTGTAGCGGTCGTATCAGAAGAAACGGGTGCCATGAGTATTGCTGAGCGTGGAAAGCTTCGCTACAATCTCGATGAAAAAGCCCTGGTTGCGGAGATGACGGCACTGTTGCATGTGCCGGAAGCACCATCCTTTATTGGGCGAATAAAGAAGGTGTTTCATAAATGAAACTGACGGAAAAAAATAAAACCTTAAAACTGATTGCGTTGTTAATTGCCATCGTATTATGGCTGTATGTTGGGACTCAGGAAGATCCTCTGGCACAGCGTACGTATGAAGTCAACATTGATGTTGAGAATCTTGCTGTAGATAAAACAGCTGTTTTGGGCCAAGAAACGGTACAGGTTCGTGTCATGGGGCGGCAGGATCGTTTGAATAGTCTTGACAGCAGCGATTTTAAAGCCTATGTAGATTTATCGGATGTCAGTGAAGGAAATAATCAGGTGCCCGTAAAAGTGGAATTGCCGAGTGAAGTGTATTTTTCGCGCGTTGAACCAAAAAATGTAGAAGTATTAATCAATGATCGTGATGGCAGCGACATGAATGTGGACATTGTGACCACTGGAACGGCACCAGAGGGCATTACCATTGAAGATATGACCGTATCTCCAAAAAGCGTGTTTGTAACAGGTGATGCAGAGGCTTTAGAAGAGGTAAGAAAAGTTGGTGTTGAAGTGGATTTAAGCACCATTTATGACGATAGTGAAATAGAAGCTGAAGTGCAGTTTTACGACGTTAGCGGCAATGTTCTTGATGATTACGATTTGGAAGCACTGCCTGGAACGGTAGAAGTAAAAATTAAAGTCTCGAAAACAGACATTGAAAAAACAGTTCCAATTCAGGCAAACTTGGTGGGGCAATTGCCGAATGGGATACAAATTGACAGCATTAGTATTTCACCAGAAACCGTTACGATCAGTGGATCTCCAGAAGAATTGGCGGAGATCAATACTGTGGCAACAGAAGCCATTGATGTGTCAAAAATATCACAAACAACCCAGTTAACGGTAGATTTGGTCAGCGATGCGGTAAGAGAACCAACAAGTGTTACTGTAACGTTGAATGTGTCGTCACAAGATAATGGAAGCAATGAGCAAAGTTATGTTAAAGTCCTGCCTGTGACGCTTTCAGGTAATGGGGCAGGATCCGTAACGACCGATGTACAGATGGTTGAAATCAGTTACCATATGGAAAATGGTTATGAGGATGGAGGGACTGCGCTAACGGCATACATTAATGTGCCAGACACATTAACAAGCGTAACAACAGCGCAGATCCAAATTTCTTATGTTGAGGGGCTGGTTGTGGATTCAATCACGCCAAGTGTGGTAACGTTATATCCAAACAATTATGAATGATATAAGGAGAGAACTATGGCTAAATTATTTGGAACAGATGGGGTACGCGGCAAAGCAGGCAGCGTATTGACCGCAGAATTAGCAATGAAATTGGGACAGGCTGCGGGCCATGTCTTTTTGGAAGAAAATGGTGGAAAAACGGGCGTAGTGATCGTTGGTCGAGACACACGCATTTCAGGACAAATGCTGGAATGTGCCTTGACGGCAGGTCTGACGTCTGTTGGCATTCAGGTCATCAGTGCTGGTGTTGTTCCAACACCAGCGGTGGCCTTTTTGGTAAGAAAATTCAAAGCCTTAGCAGGGGCGGTGATTTCGGCCAGCCATAACCCTTTTGAAGACAATGGTATCAAATTCTTCAGCGCCAGTGGCACCAAACTGCGTGACGATCAAGAAGAGACCATTGAAGCGGTTTTACAGGGAAAGGTCGACATTCAGCCGGCAGAAGGTAAGGCCATTGGACGCTATGCACAGGTTGCCGAAGCTATTGAAGTGTATAAAGATTATCTTGATGAATTGATGAGCATCAATGGCAGAGATTATCACCTTGTGGTGGATTGTGCCAATGGTGCAGCCAGTGAATTGGCGCAGGAAGTGTTTGAACGTGCCAATTTGCACGTCACCATGATGGGCGACCGTCCAAATGGCAGCAACATCAATGTGAATTGTGGCTCTACTCATTTGGAACAGCTGCAGAAGCGTGTCTTGGAAGAAAGTGCAGATGCAGGTTTGGCTTTTGATGGTGATGCCGACCGTTTTCTTGCTGTGGATGAAAAAGGCAACATTGTAGACGGGGACCGTTTAATGGCCATCTATGCTTTAGCTATGAAAGAAGAAAACCGTTTGCGCAATAATCATCTGGTTGTGACCGTTATGAGCAACCTTGGGCTCAAGCTGGCCATGCGTGAAGCGGGCATTGATCTGGTGGAAACCAAAGTCGGCGACCGATATGTCAATGAAGGCATGCAGGCAAGCGGTGCTGTGCTGGGCGGTGAACAGTCCGGACACATTATTTTCCGAGAATACAACAGCACTGGTGACGGCATGATCAGCGCCATTATGCTCTTGAACATTATGAACCACAAACGTTTGCCATTGAGTGTGTTGGCCGATAAAGCAATGACCAGTTTGCCACAGGTGTTGGTCAATGTTCCTGTTAAAACGAAAGAAGGATGGCAAGACATTGCTGCCATTCAGGACGCCATCCGCAAAGCTGAGGCAGAGTTGGGGGATACTGGACGCGTGCTTGTGCGTGCGTCCGGCACAGAAAATCTGCTGCGTGTGATGGTTGAGGGCAAAGACCAGAAAGAAATCGATGTTCTGGCAAATGCTATTGCCAACGTAGTACGGGAAGCCATAGGCGCATAATGAGCGTGTTGGGCATAGGCGTTGACGTTGTGGCTTTGGAACGAGTCGAAGCTTTGTGTGAGAAACATCCGGAGCATTTTGCACAACGTGTGTTTACTGAAAAAGAACGAGAACATTTTTATCCGACCCCCTCTGTGAATCGTATTGCGGCGCGTTTCGCAGTCAAAGAAGCCGTCAGCAAAGCGTTGGGCACAGGGATTGGACCAATCACCTGGCAGGACATTGAAACCACCAACACGGAAAGTGGCCAGCCCCAGGTGAATTTATATGGAAAAGCAGCGGATTTGGCTGCGGAAAAGGGCGTGAAAGCCATTCACTGCAGCATCAGTCATGAAAAGACGGTTGCTGTAGCGATGATTGTATTGGAGGGATAGCAGATGTATTTGGTGTGCAATGAGGAAATGCGGACTCTTGACCGCACTGCCATTGAAGAGTGGAAAATCCCCTCTATTGTATTGATGGAAAATGCCGGGATTGCCATTATGCGACAGCTAGAAAAAGACGTTCCTGGGCTTCTGCAAAAACGCATCACCATCTTATGTGGGTGCGGCAATAATGGCGGCGATGGTCTTGTTTTGGCGCGTCAGCTGTATTTGGCTGGAGCGCAGACGATCACTGTGGCGGTCATTATCGAAGGGGAGCGTCGGTTTTCTCAGGATCATCAAATCAATCGAGACATTCTCGACCGTCTGCCCATAAAGATCATTGAAGTGGATGGGCCGTCTAAACTGAATGTGCTTAAAGCGCAGCTCAATTTTACCGATGTTGCTGTTGACTGTTTGTTTGGCACGGGTTTGTCACGAGACTTAGGTGAGCTGAATGCTAGTGTTGTGGATGTGTTGAACGAGAAAAATGTTGTGCGCGTCTCTGTGGACATTCCATCCGGCCTGGCTGGTGACACCGGGAAAGTGTGTGGGAATGCGGTTCGTGCCGACTACACCTATACACTTGCCTGGCCAAAGCAGGGGCTTTTTGTAGGAGACGCAGCCGACTATCTTGGTACGTTGAGAGTTCTTCCAATAGGGATTCCGGAAGCCGTTGCGGAAGAGGCTCAGATTGCTGGCACGCTTTTAGAAATCGAAATGCTGCGTGAGAAACTGCCAAAGCGTGCGATTAACAGCTATAAAAATAAATTTGGTCATGTGGGCATCATTGCTGGCAGTGTAGGTATGAGCGGCGCCTGTGTCTTGGCGGCAAAATCTGCGATGCGCAGCGGTGCCGGATTGGTCACTGCAATGATCGACAAAGGCATCTTTGCTCCAGCTGCAGCGGCAGCACCGGAAGTGATGATGAAACCTGTTGC
Source organism: uncultured Peptococcaceae bacterium (assembly GCA_937922955.1). GTDB lineage: Bacteria > Bacillota > Peptococcia > Peptococcales > Peptococcaceae > UMGS1590. The sequence continues at coordinate 22,121 of CALAKO010000202.1, forward strand.
CTGGCCAAACAGTCCGGCACTTGACTGGCTGTTGGCCAACACCAATGTGCAGATTATTGGGCCGGGAATGGGAAAAAGCGAAGAAAAAAAACAAACCATCTATTCATTATTGCGTCAGGCTGAAGGCACCATCGTTATCGATGCAGATGCGTTGAACATGATCGGTGAAGGCGATGGCACCATTCTGAAAAATACAGCAGCTAGCTGCATCTTAACGCCTCATCCGGGAGAGATGGCGCGCCTGCTGGGATTGACCAATGCTGAGATTCAGGCCGATCGCATGCATTATGCTCGTCGTGTGGCAGAACGCTTTCATTGCATCGTGGTGCTAAAAGGCCATAACACCATCATTGCAGCACCGGATGGCCGTTATGCCATCAATCCGATGGACAGCGTGGCTTTGGCCACGGCGGGCAGCGGCGACGTATTAACCGGCGTGATCGCTGCTTTTGCTGCGCAGGGGATGGAAGCGTATGATGCCGCCTGCATGGGCGTTTTGGTTCATGGGTTGGCTGGTCAGCTTTTGGAAGAACAGCGTGGTGCCATGGCGACCATCGCATCTGACATCATCGAAGCAGTAGGTGAAGTCTTGCGTCAGTGGACCAAGGACTGAGTTTGTAACTTTTTTCTCGATGTTGTAACTTTTTAAAACTGTGTTAAAAATACGTCAAAATATGTCTCTAATTTGTTGAAAATAAGCGTGGTTTATCTTAATGATAAACCACGCTTATTTTATGGGCGCTTTTTGAAATAGAAAGAAACGCAAAATAATTATCGTAATGTATAGTTTTTTGCTGCGTTATATTTTATTAGTCGTAATAAAATCATAAAAAAGATATTAAAAACCATCTTTTTATAGGAAAATGGTCTTGGAAAGTGGAAAACTTTACCTTGTGAAAAAACTCCTTTATAATGATAAAAGATAATTTGAAAGAGACAAAACGTCTAACCATTTAACAAACAGGCCATCAGGGCCTGACGCATTAAAGGAGTGTTTTCTTTGAATTCTAATATTCGTAAGTTTATTGCTGCAACAGCGATTGTTGCAGTTGGATCTGTCGCTGTACCGCTGAATGCTTCCGCCCAGGATACCAGCTACGTTGATTCTGGCAGTGTAAGCGTTGGCCAGTCTACTGCTTATCTTCCATTGCGCAGCGCGTTGAACGCAGTTGGCGTTGATGTGCAGTGGGAAAGCACCTCTGCTGGTCAGAAAGTGGCTCTGACTTACGGCGGCCAAACGGCAGAAGTGTCTGTTGACGCCGTTAACGGTCTTCTCACCACAGCGAATGGGTCCTATGCTTACAGTAATTATGGTGGTTCTCTGCATGCTTCTTTGGAGTTTTATCAAGCGCTGTTCTCCAATGCATCTGTAACAGCTAATGGTTATGGTGGAATTACATTAACGGCCATTGATGCTACTCAGGCAATTGGTCTTGTTGGTGCAAGCAGCAGCAACAACGGCAGCAATAGCTCTAATGGCAATTACACCTATTATGAAAGTGGCCAAGCAACCTGGTATGGTTCTGGCGCACAAGGAAACTACACTGCCAGCGGAGAAATCTTCAACATGTATGATTACACCGCTGCTCATAAATATCTGCCATTCGGCAGTGTTGTTCGTGTAACCGATAACGACACTGGCCGCAGCGTGGTTGTCCGCATTAATGACCGTGGACCATTTGCCGCTGGCCGCGTTATTGACCTGAGCTACCAGGCAGCATCCGATCTTGGCATCATTTCCAAAGGTGTTGCGAACGTTACTTTGGAAGTGCTTTCCTAAAAGACTTTTTTAGAATTCTACTACCCATCATACCGATGGGTAGTTTTTTTATGCTTTTAACAGAACCTTTTCTTGACGAAGAAAGGGTTTCGTTTTACACTGAAGAGGTTGAAAAAGCAAACGAATTTCAAATAAATGACAGAAAAAGGAAGTGAGTCAAATGGAACAGGGCCCCGGAGGAGCGACGGAGAAAAAGCAATACGATTTGACTCACTGTTTGTTGCCTGCTCAATAAAATGGTGAGTCACAGAAGGGAGTACAACTGTGAAAGCCATTTATAAAACAGCCGAAGAAACGGGCATTTTTGAAAAAATTGATACCTATTGTGACGGAAACTGGGTGTGCTTGATTGCACCAACAGCAGAAGAAGTGCAAGAAGTCAGCCAGCATTTTGAAATTGATTTGCAGGACATGGTGTCTGCACTCGACGAAGACGAACGGGCACGTGTCGATTCGGACGATGATTACACCATGATCATCATTGATGTGCCATATAAAGAAGAGGAAGAAAGCCGCGAAAGTTATGGCACCGTGCCATTGGCGATTATTTTAGGCGACAAGGACAAGCGCTACATCATCACCGTTTGCCTGCGTGAATTGCAGCTGTTGGACGATTTCCGCAGTGGAAAGATCAAGAAGTTCTTTACCTATAAGAAAACACGTTTTATTTTGCAAATTCTTTATCGCAATGCCACTTACTATCTCCATTATTTGCGCATGTTGGAACGTTCCATTGGTGGCATTGAAGACGCGCTTCATGAATCCACTCGTAACGAAGAACTGTTTAAACTGTTGGCGCTTGATAAATCGCTGGTTTATTTTAGCAATTCTCTGCGCGCTAATGGGTTGGTTTTAGACCGCCTCATGCGTCTGGATGCTGTCAAAAAATATCCAGAAGACGAAGAGCTGCTCGAAGACGTCATCGTCGAAAACAAACAGGCCATGGAAATGGCCAACGTTTACAGCAGCATTTTGGATGTTACTATGGAAGCCTACAGTTCGGTGATTTCCAATAACCTGAACGTTGTCATGAAAATTCTCACCTCAGCGACGTTGATCATGACCATTCCAACGATGATCTTCAGCTTCTTTGGAATGAACGTAGCCCTGCCGTGGGAAAACAGTGCCGGAGGGTTTGTCTACATTACGCTGCTGGCGTTGCTGACAACGGCCGTCGTCGTATTCTTTATGTTCCGTCGGAAAATGTTTTAAAAAACGCCCCGCTATTGGCGGCATGACTGCATGCTGCTCAATGGCGGGGCGTTGTGTTTTACAAAACACCAGCAATGTAGTGATTATAGATAGAAGTAGCGAGATTGGCGAGCGGTTCTGGCAGTTCGCCAATGGTGCATTGGGTGAAATCTTTGATGCGGGCGAAGAATTCTCGCACGAGAAGATCGGTATCGGAGATGCCATCTTGCGACGCAGGACAGCCATAGGCAGCCAGATCGAGATGTTCAGCGATGTACACAGCGCGGTAGAGATGGAAGCGCTGGCTGACAAGAATCACGTTGTGGGCATCGTAAAGGGTGACGAGGTTCTTCACACTGGCGTAGGTGTCGACACCGTGGGTGTCGGTTGTGATGGCCAGCGACGGAATGCCGTAGTCGAGCAGGTAGTTGCGCATGGCCGAGACTTCACTTTGCGCCGCGTCTTCACCACCGCTGACGATGATGTGCTTGGAGGCGCCGTTTTCGTAAAGGGCGATGGCGGTGTCGAGGCGTTCAGCGAGGACAGGGCTTGGTGAACCGTCTGGCTCTATGCCAGCGCCAAGCACCACGATGTAATCAGCATCGGTGCCGGCAAGTTCGCGTGGGTACCACATGTTGTTCATTGTGGTGGCGCACATAAAAAGATTGATGGCGATGGCGACGAATGGTATTAACAGAATCAGTGCAAAAATAAGAGTAAACAATCCAGCGATACGACGACCGTGGCGTTTCTTGTTGCGGCGGGAAGTTACAGGTTGTTTACGTGCCATCGATGTTCATCCTTTCTAATGTTATTTGAAAAAAATGGGCATCTAACATTATAATGGATGCCCTTCGACTTGACTAGACAAGATTTAGTGTCTGTTTGTTTGGTTACAGGTGTCAATGGGTTGCTTGACAGGAGAAAAAGATTTGTTTTAGAATAAGGCCACTTTAATGAATATGCAGAAAGGATGGTGACGTTATGTTTCGAAGTGTTGTTCGTTTTCTTTGGCGAGCTTTTAAAATTGGCGTGGTAGTGCTGGTTATTGCTTCATTGGTGGCGATGGCGGTGCCAGTATCGCTGGATGTTAGTGGACGCAGCCAATATCCGTCGCTGCCAAATGGCTGCGAATCCGTGGCTGCGTCGGTGTCGTTGAATGCGCTTGGGCTGCCCATTACAGCTGAAACCTTTGCCAGCCAGTATTTGACAAAAAGTGCTGTTGGCAGTGGCGTTAGTCCAGAAGATGCTTACATCGGTGATCCGTTTGGGGATGGCTACTATTGTCTTCCAGAATCCTTGGCGGAAGACATCAATACGTATTTGGATACACAAAACACCAGCCTGGAAGCGAATACTCACAAGCTGGTGTCCGTGTCTGAAATTGCGCTGCGGCTTCATTTGAGCAAAAAACCGATTATTGTCTGGAGCACGGTTGATGATAAGTTAGCGAACCATGATGATGCCGTTGTTTGGCAGGTGGATGGACGTTCTTATCATCCTTATACCAACCTGCACGCTGTTGTTATTGATGGAATCAGTGGTTTCAAAGTTCACCTTGTGGATTCCATTAATGGCGAACGCTGGATGTCCTTGTTCAAGTTTATTCCAATATATTATTCAATGGGTCTGCGTGCCGTATATTTTACGGATTAACCCGTTTTTCATGCCGCACCATGATGGCTGCAATCTCTTCATCGTTCAGCGTTGTGAGAGCGTGCAGCACTTCATAGGTGCGGTTTTCTAATGCGGTGAAATCGTAGTCCCAGTTTCCGGTGGCGAAATTGTACTTGTCGGTCTGATCCATGGCGTTTTCTTTTTCAGCGAAATCGTAATCGGACCAGTCGTCGTAGAGGTCAATATAATGATAGGTTGTGTTGATTTTTGGTTTTTCTGCCATGTTAATCTCCTCACTGTTGTAAAATGCGTTCGTGCTTTTCTTCGAGTTCGGCCCAACGCTCCATTTTTGCCTCCAACTGAGCGGCGGCGGCATCGCGTTCTTCCGTTAAGGCTAAGAGCTTGCTGTACTGGGTGGCGTTGGCCGCCATTTCTTTTTCCAGGCGCGAAATGGTTTCTTCAAGAAAGGCGATGTCTTCTTCGATCGTATCGTATTCGCGTTGTTCTTTAAAGGAAAATTTGAGTTTGGCTGGCTGCTTTGGGCGGCTGGCCTTTTCTTTTTTGGCAGGCTCGGTCTTTTCGGCAATCGGTTCCGGTCGTTTCTCGAGATAGCTGGAAAAGTCACCGGCATAAAGCTTCAGGCTGCCGTCTGGTTCATAGGAAAGAATGCTCGTGCAGATGCGGTCGAGGAAGTAGCGGTCGTGGCTGACGGCCACGATTGGCCCAGGAAAATGTTCCAGGTAGTCTTCCAATACCTGCAAGGTGCCGATGTCGAGATCGTTCGTTGGTTCGTCGAGGAAGAGCACGTTGTTCTGTTCCATGAGAATCGAGAGCAGGTAAAGTCGGCGGCATTCCCCGCCGGAGAGTTGGCTGATTGGCCCGTGAATCTGATCCGGACGGAAGCGGAAGGCTTCCAGCATTTGGCTGGCGGACAGATGAGACCCATCGGCACGATGAATGTATTCGCCATGGTCGCGGACAAAGTCCAGCACTTTCTGGTTCATTGGCAGATCCTGATTTTGCTGTTTGTAGTAGCCGATTTTCACGGTCTCTCCTACATCCAAGCGCCCGCTGTCCGGCTCTGTGAGTCCGGCCAGCACATCCAGCATGGTGGTCTTGCCA
>CALAKO010000203.1 GCA_937922955.1 uncultured Peptococcaceae bacterium
TGACAAGATCGCGGAAGTTTTCAAGCTGGGTGGCGGTGAAGATTTTGTACGGATTGTTGGCTGTGCCGCCGATTTCAGCGTTGGCTTTGAGCGTTGGGCGGCCGAAGATGGACTCGATCTTCCAGGTTTTGGCGAAATCCCAGCTGGTGAATTTTTCCTGGCTCTCAAACGCTTCGGCGCTCAGCGGCGTTGCGCTGCCGCTGCCGCTGTCGCTGCCAATGCCTTGCAGCTGGGTGTTCACTGTCTCTGTCTGCAGGAAATAGCAGCCTGTGACGTTGCCGCTGTCGTTCCACCCCACAACGCCGCCGACGTAGTCGTCAGTGCCGCTGACCTCGCCGGTGTTGTAGGAGTTTGTGACGCTGGCGCTGAAGCTCTGCCCCACAACGCCGCCGACGTAGTCGTCAGTGCCGGTGACGGTGCCGGTGTTGTAGCAGTTTTCCACGGTGCCGCTGTTCAGCCCCACAACGCCGCCGACACACTCGCCACCACTGACCGCGCCGGTGTTGCAGCAGTTTTCGACGGTGCTGATGTCGCCGTTATACCCCACAACGCCGCCGACATATTTGCCGCTGCCGGTGACGCTGCCTGTAAAGTCGCAATCTTCGACGTTGCCGTTGTTCTGCCCCACAACGCCGCCGACATACGTTCCGCCGCTGACGGTGCCGGAGACGCTGAGGTTTTGCACGGTGCCTACAATGCCGACATAGCCAAAGAGGCCTTGATCATTGGCGCTGCTGCTGTCGATATAGAGGCCGCTGATGGTGTAATTATTGCCGTCGAAGGTGCCGCTGTATCGGCTGCTGTCGCTGCCGATTGGGATCCATTCGCTGAGTCCCTCTTGATTGGTCACGGCGCCATTGTCGTCGACTTCTATCTTTTCGTTCAGCACGATATTGTTCATCAGCCTGGCGTTGGCGCTATTATTCCGAGCTACTTCCGCATGTGTGCCATTAACGATGGCTGCAAATTCTTTCAAATTTTCTGCGGTGTAGATCAGATATGTGCCATCGGCAGCTGGCTTCAGCCCTTCGCTCTCACCACTCTCTGATTGCAGGGAAACTGCCCCCTCCTCTCCAGCAAACGCAGGGGTGAGCGGGATGCTGGTGACGAGGAGCAGCGCTGCCAGGAGCACGCTCAAGATGCTGCGCGTTGTTTTGTGTATCATTTGTCTTCATCCTTTCCTTTGGCTGTTTTTATTCGCTTTATTATACTATACCATACTGTCGAGGATTTTTTCGTGTTAATTTTGCTGAAAACGTGCGAGTTTTGCTCATTTTGGACGGTTTACAGATTTCGTGGCGGCGCTGGGCGCTGTTCCACGTTAAGGGCTGGTTTCTGCGGAGAAAATGCTTGACGCGGGCGCTGTGGCATGGTATATGATAATCATAGGAAAGTGAGTTGATGGCTATGCCTGTTTTATCGAGGTTTGGGCGGATATCCATCGGGATGAGCTGATCGCTAACTGGCAGATCGTTCACGAGGATGGCGAGCCATTCAAGATTGAGCCGCTGAGATAATCGATCATTCTCAAGGAGCTGATTACTATGGATATTCCTGAATGGGTGGTCACGGATGTTGAACCACGTCGTGACTATACGTTGATCGTTACCTTTATCACGGGCGAAAAAAAACTGTTTGATATGCGCTCGCGTCTGAATCGCCGGGTGTTTGCGCCGCTTGCAAATATTGCGCTCTTTATGCAAGCGCATTGCGACGGGACGTCTGTGGCGTGGAACGACGAGATCGATATTGCGCCGGAAACGCTTTACGACGAGGGGATCCCTCTGCGGGAGCAGGCGCAGGAAAAAGCTGTATAACAAAATTGCGAGAAAACGCTGACTGGAAACGGTCGGCGTTTTTTTGTGGGCTGGAGCATGGTTCCAAAAATAGAAAAAGGCCCCGGTGGGGGCCTCTCGACTGAAAAAGAGCACCTGGCCCTTTACAGGACTAGCTG
>CALAKO010000204.1 GCA_937922955.1 uncultured Peptococcaceae bacterium
ATATTTTCCATTAGTTTTCTAATACTGTCATTTACCTCTTTCACTGGATGAGAAACTCTTCGTAAAACAGGATCCCCAGTTAAAACCACTTTATATCTAGCCATATTTTTCTCCTTTCAGTATTAAAAAATATTCTCCGGATCAACATCGATCAAAACACGTGTCGATTTTTTCAGACGCATAGCTTGCAAATTCATACGGAATTTTTTCATAAGTCCCTGCACATCATCTTCTTGCCTTGTTTTTAGAATAAGATGCATGCGGTAACGATTGTTTTTCTTATTAAGCGGCGCAAACGAAGGACCAATGATTTCCTTTCTGATTGGAAGGCGCGCAATATAATTATAAATGGTAGCCATTGATTTCTCAACATCATTAATACTATAATCAGATACTATAATTCGACAAAGTCGCACATACGGCGGATACAGCCATTGCTTTCGAAAAGCTATCTCATCAAGGAAAAACTGGTGTACATTTTGTCGGACCGCATCCTGCATGGCATAATGCTCTTTCTGATACGTTTGAATGTATACCGTGCTTGGTTTATTATCACGTCCAGCACGACCAGCTACCTGAACCATCAATTGAAAGCATCTTTCCGAACTTCGAAAATCTGGAAGATTCAAAGTCATGTCCGCATTAATAACACCTATACAGGTTGTATTCATAAAATCAAGACCCTTAGCCAACAGCTGCGTTCCAACCAGTATGTCTGTATCATGATTTTGATATTTCACCAAAATCTGCTCTCTGGATGATTTATTCATTAGTGCATGTGCATCAAGACGATCAATCCTTGCTGATGGAAACAACTTTGTGCATTCTTCCTCTACACTCTCTGTTCCAATTCCATGTTTTTCAATAAATTCGCTGCCGCAATTGGGACACGATTTAATCATTGGCATGTGAAACTCACAATAATTACATTTTAATTCATTCGAAGATTGATAATATGTTAAAGGGATGTCGCATTTTGGACAATGAACCACTTCCCCGCATTCATGACAAATCACATAAGAGGAATAGCCTTTTTTGTTAATAAGAAGTATAATTTGCTCATTATTTTCCAGCGATCGTTTCATCGCTGCGGCTAATGATTCACTAATAATTGCCTTATTACCTGTTTTTCGCTCTTCAAGCATATTTATCAAACGAACATCCGGCAATGGTGTTTTATTAACTCTTTCGGGAAGATTATATATCATGCACTTCTTTTGAATCACTTCATACAAAGTTTCAACAGAAGGCGTGGCACTGCCTAAAACCAGTAACGCATTGTGACGTGCTGCTAAATATTCAGCCACTTTTATTGCATGATATCTTGGATCAGGCTCACTTTGTTTATAGCTACTTTCATGTTCCTCATCTATTATAATCAACCCTAACTTACTAAAAGGTAAAAACAAAGCACTTCGTGGTCCCAATACAATATCAATTTTATGCTTAGCAACGGCTTCCCAGATTAAATATCGTTCTTTTTCTGTTAATTGGCTGTGCAACAATGCAATTCTTTCACCAAACCGTTTTTTTAGTCGCAAATATAACTGCTGTGAAAGTGCGATTTCCGGAACCAGAAAGAGGATTTGGCGTTGCCGACGCAAAACTTCTTCAGCAATTTCTTCATAAATCAAAGTTTTTCCTGATCCTGTTACACCATTAATTAAACTCTTACTATATTTATCCCGTTCCAACTGTTCTACTAGCGCATCAAATATTTGTGTTTGCTCGAAGGTCATTTTTACATCACAAACACCATTAACTGCATAGAAACATCTCGTTTCTTCTTTTGGCTCAACTATTACAACCATATTTTTTTTCATTAAATTTTGTAAGGGCTGGCGATAGTTTTTAAAACTATCCTTTAATGATTGTTCACTTACCGTTTGATTTGTCAAAATAAATTCAAATATTTTTTTTTGCTTCGGAGAACGTTTAAGCGCTTCCAGACATTCCTCAGGAGAGGCTGATTTCGAGCGATTAATCTCATAATATTCTTGTTTACTCTCATTGCAGGGCTCATATTCAACGATTTGCAGCTTACCTTCTGCACTTTTTTTTGCGACAGTACTCAGAGTTTTTATATCAAGCATTTCCACCTTCGATGTCTCATTATCTAAAAATGCTACGAACGGGTGATGCATAACATACTTTGGCACAACCTGCTTTATGGCATAAATCAACGCGCAAGCATAATACTCTGACACAAATCGACATAAGTCCATCATTTCACTGGATATTGCAGGCTCCAATTGATGGATCATCAGAATTTCCTTGATTTTATCTTTATCTTGACGAAATAAAGATTGATCAGCTTCTATAACAAAGCCCTTTTTTATACGATCATTTTTTCCAAAAGGAACGTATACAATACTCCCAAGCTCTACATATTGTTGAAGAAAGGCTGGAATATGATAAGTAAAACCTTCTTCATTAACAAAAGGCACGCCATCAACAATTACTCGACAATATTCCATTCCACACCTCTCTATAAATAGATGAAAAGCAGATATCCTAAGATATCTGCTTTAATTAATTACAGTTCTACACCACAAGCCTCTTTTAAAGCGTCAACTTTATCAAGATGTTCCCATGGTAGATCAATATCGGTACGACCAAAGTGTCCATAAGCTGCGCATTGACGATACATCGGTTGCTGCATCTTTAAGTCTCGAATGATCGCTGCTGGACGAAGGTCAAATACCTGATTGATTACATCGGCAAGCTTTTCCTCATCAACAACGCCTGTTCCAAAGGTTTCAACAAAAATTGACATTGGACGTGCAACACCGATCGTGTATGCCAGTTGAACTTCACAACGTTTAGCCAAGCCAGCTGCTACGATATTTTTTGCCACATAACGAGCGGCATATGCTCCAGAACGATCAACTTTTGTACCATCTTTTCCAGATAATGCCCCGCCACCGTGACGAGCCATGCCCCCATAAGTATCGACAATTATCTTTCGGCCTGTTAAGCCTGTATCACCCTGAGGTCCACCAATGACAAATCGACCAGTTGGATTGATATAATAACGGGTATTGTCATCAAGCATTTCTGCAGGTAATACCGCCTTAATGACATGCTCCATAACAGCTTGACGAACATCTTCAATAGAAGCTTCAGAAGTGTGCTGAGTTGAAATTGTCACCGCATCAATACGAGTTGGAATCCCATCATCATACTCGACGGTCAGCTGACTCTTACCATCAGGCAACAAAAATGGAACAGTGCCGTTCTTTCTAACTTCTGCCAAACGGCGAGTCAAAGCATGAGAATAATATACAGGAAGCGGCATATACGATTCTGTTTCATCACTTGCGTAGCCAAACATCATCCCCTGATCCCCAGCGCCAATGGCATCCAAATCAGTGTCATCCATTTCGCCCATCTTCGCTTCAAGTGCTTTATCTACCCCCATAGCGATATCTGCAGATTGCTCGCTAATAGAGGTAAGAACGGCACACGTTTTGTAGTCAAAACCATGGTTCATATCATGATACCCAATCTCTTTGATAACACCACGTGCAATTTTTGGCATATCGACATAGCACTTTGTGGAAATTTCACCTGCTATTAAGACCATACCAGTTGTAACGAATGTCTCACATGCAACACGCGCATTTGGATCCTTTTCTAAAATGGCATCTAAAATGGCATCTGAAATCTGATCTGCAATTTTATCAGGATGACCTTCAGTAACTGACTCCGATGTAAAGAATTGTTTCAATTATCTTTCCTCCTTCTTATGACGAATACGTTGAATTTCATCAAGAATTTTTCCGGCTAATTCAGTTTTTAGCTGCTTAGGTATTGGTTGTTGGCGCCCATCTTTATAAATAATTGTTGCAGTATTATAATCCGATTGAAAAGCAGAATCTTTGCCTGCAATATTATTGGCAACAATAAAGTCCAAATTTTTTTCAGCCAACTTTTTCTGAGCATTTTCCAACAACTGATGGCTTTCCGCCGCAAAACCTACAACGATTTTGTCAATCAATACTGGTTTTAGTGTCTTCAATATGTCCGGATTCTTTTTAAAAACAATCGTTAAGCTATCTCCAGCTTTTTTTATTTTTTCCTCATGGTATTCCATTGGAATATAGTCAGCAGGGGCCGCAGCCATAATCAAGCCATCATAATCAGGCATGAGCACTTTTAGCTGCTCCAACATGTCTTCTGTTGTAGCTACATCAATCCTTGCGACGCCATAAGGCGTTGTTCTTTGAACTTTTCCCGCAACAAGCGTTACTTCAGCACCACGCAAAGCTGCTTCTTGGGCAATCGAAAAACCCATTTTACCACTGCTATGATTGGTGACATATCGAACAGGATCTATCGGTCCAACTGTCGGTCCAGCTGTAACTAGCAAACGAAACCCCGTCAATGATTGGCTTGTCAATATCTTTTCGACATGAAACAATAATTTCTCAATCTCCGCCAACTTTCCGTCGCCAACATCTCCACATGCTAGCAACCCATTAGCCGGAGAAACAATTTCATATCCATATTCAGTCAACAAGCTTAAATTTCGCTGAGTAACTGCCTGATGATACATGACCGTATTCATCGCCGGCGCAACAAGGAC
>CALAKO010000205.1 GCA_937922955.1 uncultured Peptococcaceae bacterium
TTCTTCCAATACCATATTGACCAACGAAGTTTTTCCGCATCCCCACTTTCCAAACAAGCCTACCGTAAAGGTATCGTCACTATTTAGGTTAACAAGAGTTTTGGCAAGTTGGTTTGCAAAGTTCTTTCTTCCAAGCTTGTCCTCGGCGCTGGAAGAAATCGGTTTGTCTGCATAAATCATGTTTTTCATCTCCAACGAGCAGTGAATGTTTAATAAAAGGCCGCATGAGGCAGTGACCACACGGCTTCTGTGATAATCTCAAACTTTTTCATAGAGCGATTATAATAGTTTTATTATAAAAGACAATCTTAGAATACTCAAGTACTCGCCAGCCAAAGCGACAGCATGGGAGAGTAGTGCTATTGGATCTTTTGACATCTGCGAAGAAGAAGGCATCTGCGTTCTTTTCTTGTAACCTTGAAAACAATCTTGATGTTTAGTATACTGACAGTATACTAAAGGAAATTGGAGTATATCATGGGAAGAGAAAATAAGAACGCAGCCGTTGCCGCTTTGCATAGGGAACAGATTTTAAATGCCGCAGAAAAGCTTTTCGCGGAAAAAGGTTATTCACAAACAACGATCGAAGACCTTTCAAAAACATCCGGGTATAGCCGGCGGACCATTTATGCCTACTTTGACAATAAAAATGATATTTTAAATCATATTGTAGAAAAAGGACTGGAGCAATTAAAACGCGATTTTCAACATGCGATGGATCAAAATATGGATTTTGTGTGCACTTATAAGGCGCTTTGTCATGCGATAGGACGATTTCAGATGGAATATCCGTACTCCAGCGAAAAAGTGAACAAAGTCCATTCAAAAGATTTAAGGTTGGAAAATCTTTCAGAGACGGTACGCCATGTGTTGCTTTTGGGCACGGAGATCAACGATCTTTTTGCAGCGTTTATCGAACGTGGAAAAGAAGATGGCGTGGTCCGGCAGGATATTATTCCCATGCCGACGGTTTATATTTTATGGTCAGGCATTCAAGCCTTGTTCACGCTTGTGCAGACAAAAGGAGATTTTCTTTCTGAGCAATTTTCTATTTCAGAAAGTGAGTTTTTAGAGTATGGCTTTAATCAGCTGATCAATTCTATTTTAGAGGTAAGAATTTGATGAGAAATGTTGGTAAATTTGCCCGATATGAAGAATCAACCGTTCATCAATACATGAAAATAAATGAATGGCTGGCAATGGCGTCAGAGGGAATCAATTTGCTTGTTGGTTTTGTTGGTTTTGAGGAGGGGATGCTTCATGGAAAATGCTGATTTTCTCGTTTCATTTGATGCAGTCGGTTGTTCTCTGATGGAACAGCAAACGATCGATGCCATACTTGAGTGCAACAAAGAGCTTGCCAAATATGGGTTGGCGTTGACCAAGCAGCAGGCACTGGCATTGGCGCACACTCGCACACATGCCTTACAAGAAAGCGGGCGCATTGAACTCAATGGAAGCGTTGTCGACAAGTTGATGCTGGCATTTTGTGATTCTCCGTATATGGAAAAAGACTCCTATGAAAATACCTTGCATGAACTGATTCCTTTGTTCTATGGTTTGAAAAACGATACATGGGACACCTTGTCGGATGATGCGATCATTGCATTTTTAAAAAATGCCTTTAACAACCGTTGCCACGGTTCTGTGGACTTGGTGTCGGATGAAGCGCTGAGATTGTCTGCGCATATTCGCTCAGGAAAATTGCTTGAGACGTTTAAGGAGAGCGAACATGGAATCGCTTAATAGATGTTCACTGCTGAATGCCGAAGCATTGAGCGCCAAAGACTATGTTCAATCATTGATTCAGCAAGCCTGCTCTTGCGGGCTATTATCAGATAAAGAACAATTTACTTTTCAAACGCGTCTGCTGTTATTGCTTGCCGAGCAAACCGACAAGTGGAGCCAGGGGCGCAGCAGTTCAATCCCCACAGAAAAAGCCCAGGCAATGATGAAGTCCATTCTGTTTGTGATCGGTGTTCAGTTGAAAACTTGTTCCATGCCGGAGCAAGCCTTGGAGCAATTAACATCGACGCCCTTAAACGTGTTGTTTGAAGAAGGATTAAAGCTTGTGCATCGGAAAACGATTCGTTCCCGCCGTCTGCAAAAAGCTATTCTAGAGCACCTGCTCGACACCCCCAATGTGTATTATCGATCGACCATTGCAGACGGCATCAGTGGTTTTTTCAAATTATACCGTCCGCAGTTTTCTGCTCATGAAATTCATATTACAGCCGACTACCCCACTTTTATGGGGCGGCCGGAACTGGATGGCATTGAATTTATTGAACAATACTTGCAGCATATTCGTGCAGAAAATGATTTTTGTACGTGCTTTGCCTCCCGCGACATCCATCACTTGTTATGCGGACTGACCCAAGATTATCGCAGTGTGCCGTTAAACATTTTTGAGCCGGTGCTCCTGGCGGCCCTTGGGCTGGTCCTGCAAGAGCGCAGCCCAAAGCATCTTGATTTGACGCAGCAGGACGTCTCTCTTTTGTATCAGCGGTTTTCAAATCAATCGGAAAAATACATAGAGGCGTGCTTAATGAAAGCGTTATTCTCTTTGAATCGGGTCATGCATTTGCCGCGAGCGTCCATGCGATATGCGTTGTTGTGCATACCAAAACTCGCCGCTGTTATTTTGCATGCAGTGAAGACGGACACGCTCGATAAAGTATTTTTGATCCCTTCTTATCCGGAAAACGAGCCTCAACTCATTTTTTCGCAGGGTAGAACAATGACCGATCGCGCTTATCAAAACTTAGTAGAAAAGATTATTCAGGCAGGCAACAGCGAAGAAAAAGTGGCGCTCATTTTGAATCAGGTGCATGGGCTTACCGATTTTTTGGACATTGTATCCGATGCAGAGCTTCGTGCCAGCGAGTTGGACCTATTGGTTGAAAGGCTGTCGTTGCCGGTCTTTGTGATGTTGCTGGCTCAATTTCCCTGTGACGATTTTTTGAATAGAGACAGTGAGCAGCGGTTGTTTGCATCTTTGCAAAAAAGGAAACAGCAGCTTTCTGCCGAAGAACAACAACAAGTAGAACGCCTGCTTCGCAGCAGTCAGAAAGACGAGGCATAAAAAAGCCACCGCTCTCGATCACACCGGCCGCAGGGAAAACGGCATCGCGGTGGTGGAGAAATAGCGCCCCATCCCGCAGCAATGCGGGATGTTTTGCGTGGTCAAATGTTTGCAAATCACCGGCTACGTATAGGAAGAATGCGCCAGACATGGTATAATAAATGAATGATAACGATGCGTGGCTCAGGCGGAGGGCGTAAAAGGAGGCGAGGGCGTGGAAAACGGTAAAAAAAAGATTAAAGACTTCTTTTTAACAGTGATCGTTGCGTTGCTGGCATCGACGATTGTCTTTTATATTTGGGACGTTCCTGAATGGCTGTATTTTCTGGTTCTTTTGGGTGTCTGGCTGTTTTTCTTGTTACAGTTTCCAGTCGGAAAAAACATTGGTTTATATAGCCGCCTATTGGCATGCAGCATTTCCAATTCGGTGGTGTACTTTTGTATTACATTGTGGGGACTTTCAAAAAGTCAGAATGATGACGTTCTTTTGACCATCGAATCATCGATCAAAGCACTCTATGGGATAGCCGATGTACAAAATAATACTGCACTATATTGTCTTGGATTGTTTTGTGTTGTAGCCTACGATGCAATTGGCCGATCTATTTATTATAGTAGCGTACAATCTGATAGCGCTAACAAAATAGAAGAAGCAGGCACAACCAAAACTTTGTTTGTCGAACGCCAGAACGACTTGAATCGTCTTCGTGACTACCTCGATAAATTTTCCATTGTGGGACTTAACGGCGACTGGGGCAGCGGAAAATCATTTTTAACAGATCAGCTCAAAGATGATTTTCATATGGTTAAAATCGATTTGCTGTCGTGCAATTTGGAAGAGGTTCAATCCCTTGTAATTGGTGAGCTAGACAAAGTGCTCAAGGAAGAAGGGGTGCTCTCTCCATTCTCGCCAAAAATCAGAAAGATGCTGAATCAAGGTGGTCTCCTGGAAAAAATAGGAAGCTTGTTTATTAAAGACGATGTGTTGTTCACAGAGGCCCTCGACCAATTCCGAAAGGATTTGAACCATCTGCCGTTTCGCATTCTCATTGTTTTTGAGGACTTGGACCGTGTGGAAAATCCCGATGTCATCAAGAAAATCATGGGCATTTCAGAAAAGTTGGCTGGTGATAATATTAGAGTTCTTTACCAGTTTTTTGAAAA
>CALAKO010000206.1 GCA_937922955.1 uncultured Peptococcaceae bacterium
CGGTTACAAACTACGACGTTGGGGTAACCATTGAAAATTGTAGTGATGAAACGTTGACGCTTCTGTATGATTCTCTGAAAAATTTGGAGGGAATTTCGGACAGTAATATGCAGGCGATTTATCAAAAAACCTGTCATTTTGATGTTTCAACATTTTCCGATAAACTATGCGACGAATTGGCGCTCTCCGATTCCATTCCTATGACAGAGTTAAACATTATCTTTGAAGTGATAGATGATAAAAGCTATGAAAATCTTTGTTCGCAGTTAAAACTTGAAACAGGGAATTTACTTGGGGTGGCAAAACTTTTAGACGACACATCAACCGACATGTTCAAGCAAAAAAACATTTCGGTATCAATCGCAGAACAATCCAAAAAAGTAACTCTTGTTGATTCGATGCTGCCAGATATTCCACCTTCAGCAGAGATTTCCAATGCGGACGCACCTTATTTCTTTCAAATTGTTGTTCCCTGGTCAGAAAAGAATATATTATTTGGCGAGCAATCCCCGTTAATCTCGGGAATGACATTTACAAGTGACGATCCGCAGCAGACAACAGAAATCATACGCGAGCTTCTTGCACAATATGATACATCATTAGATTATACGCTAATGAATGTACGAGGCATGCTGGAAGAAAATCAGACCATTCGCTTTATTGTCCAGTTATTTAGCGGAATTTTTATTGGCATGATCACATTGATTGCAGTTGCTAATGTGTTTAACACTATTGCCACAAATATCCGCTTGCGCCGTCGGGAGTTGGCAATGCTGCGTTCTGTTGGCATGGGGGACCATGCATTTTCTCGAATGATGAAAATGGAATGCGCCTTTTATGGAATATGGACCCTGATCTTTGGTCTGCCGTTATCTTTGTTGAGCAGCGTGTTAATCCGCTGGGGCATGAGCAAAGGTGGTTCTGAAAATCTGAGCGTCACGATACCATGGGACACCCTTGCCATAAGTGTCTTGGCGGTCTTTGTAATCATTTTCTTAACCATGCAATATGCAACGCATAGGATCAAAAAGGAAAATATTATTGATGCGCTTCGCGATGACTTGGCATAGTATTCTGATGAAAACTCTTGCTTCATTCAACAGCCTCACTCCTCAATAAAATGTGTCGCGGCACCATCTGTATATTGAATAAGCAAGGTCATTAAGGCTATACTATTGATATGCTTTTTATTACTAGGGAGAACATTTAAGGAGGAGTTACATTGAATCAGAGTATAAAAAATCTTACCCTGGCCGCTATGTTTTTGGCGCTGGGCTTAATACTGCCATTCTTTACAGGTCAAATTCCGCAAATTGGTAACATGTTGCTGCCAATGCACATTCCTGTATTATTGTGCGGGCTTATTTGTGGCTGGCGATATGGCGGTATGATTGGTTTCGTTTTGCCTCTTTTAAGATATTTGCTCTTTGGAATGCCAATTATTTTCCCTACTGGTATAGCCATGAGCTTCGAACTGCTGACATATGGCATTGTGATTGGATATCTCTATAGCCATTCTCGCTGGCAATGTCTGCGTGCTCTGTATCGCTGTATGATCGCTGCAATGATTGCAGGACGAATTGTCTGGGGAATGGTTGAAATTGGCCTTTTAGGGATTGGTGGAAGTGGTGGATTCACTGTCCAAATGTTTTTAGCAGGGGCTTTCATAAATGCAATACCTGGCATTATCCTTCAGCTGGTATTGATTCCTGGCATCATGGTTGCCTTACATCGTACAGGATTGGTTCCATTTAAAAAGACTGGTTTAACAACGGCGGAGCATTAAAAATGGAAAAAAATCTAAAACTCATTCTTGATGCAATGACCACTTTA
>CALAKO010000207.1 GCA_937922955.1 uncultured Peptococcaceae bacterium
GCTCGTGTTTTTGTGTAGTTATTTTATTTTCCAACCGAAATTCGTGAAGAGCCATAAAAAAGCCCGTCGTCGACGGGCTTTTTTCATATAACGACCATATAGATGCCAGGACTGTGTTATACTATTTAATAATGCGAGATTTTGTGGAAAAAGGGGATCGCTATGAATCTTAATCAAATTCAATACCTGCTGGCCATCCATGAAACAGGCTCCATCCGCCAAGCCGCCGATAATCTGTTTGTTTCGGCGCCCTCCATCAGCACCGCCATCAAAAATTTAGAAGACGAACTTGGCTGTTCGCTGCTGACAAGGCATCATAATGGGGTCACCTTTACCGATGAAGGGGAAGAAGCCATTCTTTTAATGAAAGAAATGGAAGAAATCATCAACAAGCTCCACCACCTGCGCCAAAACGTTGACACCGACATCAGCGGCGAAATCAAACTGGGCGTTTCACTACATGCAAAGCCAGCACTCTTATTGCCAGTGCTTTCGACGCTTAAATTCTCTTATCCAGGTCTGTCGCTCATCGTTTCTGACGAAAAAAGCCACGACATTCTCAAACAAATCATCCAGGGCACGCTGGACCTCGGTTTGATTCACTATTCCAACCTCGACAGGGATGATTTTATTGAGGACATTCAGCGCAGCCACCTGAAATTCTCTCCACTTTTTACTGGTGAAATGCGTTTTGTCGTTCGAGATGGGCATCCACTGACGGCTTTATCCAACATCACAATGAAAGATATTCTCCAATATCCATTTTTAAACTACTACAAGACAGACTTCACCAAAGCGCACCACAAACTGTTCCATCAATACAACCCCAACTACGAAATCATACAACCAGAAGACCGCGACATGTATCGCAACCTACTTCATAATTCCAACGCGGTGTCCACCATGCCAGAACTCAATGAGCGCCGCTCCATCAAGCAGTTCACCGGACTGACTTTCATTCCCGTGCCAGATATCGATTATCATTGCACCATTGGCTGGCTTCATAACAGCGAACCATTGACACGCATTGAAGATGTGGTCATCCAGACATTACAGCAGAAAGCAGAAAGTTTCCAAAAAGAATGCCTTGAATAGAAAAGACCGCCGAACCAAACGTTCGGCGGTCTTTTTACTGTGTTTGTGACAAATACAGGGCCTCTAACATTCTCCGGTAATCCGCATCCATTGTTTCCACAAGAATGGCCTCAAAGTCGTCGCGCAGCTGGTAGACAGGCTTGGCGCTGTTGAGATGCATGGGCAGAATCGGTGTAACCAGGCGATGCTCAGCGGCAGCCAGCCATTTTTCAAGCAGGGTTGGCAGCGCACCGTTGAGCTGCGGCTGCCACTTATCGCCGTGTTTTTCAAGGAATCCAAAGAAACAACGATTGCCTGCTGGAGCTTCAAAACTTTGCTTAACATCGAGAACGGCAGCACGTTCGTCTGACTTCATGTCAAAGGTTGGCAGAGTCATGATGCCGACAATGGCGGCTTCCTGTTCACGACTGCGCGGTTTTGGCAGTGTTTGTGCATAAGCGCGCAGCGGACGCAGATCAACGGACCTGCGCAGAAAGGCGGCTTCTTCTGCCGACAGCGTGCGCTGCATCTCGGCGCGCAGCCTGTCGCAAACGTCTGCTCGGACGGATCGTTTTTTCGGACATCGCTGGTGCACGTTCATCATGCAGGACACCTCCGCACCCGCAGCCAGTGCCAGGAGATACGCTTCAGCATTTTCCTGAGCAGTATCAAAGCTGTGCAGCGTGCCGTTTGCCAGAAAACCGTACAGCGTCACATCTTCACCATAATAGCCGGACTGGGCCATTTCTTCTGCCACCATGCCAACGTAAATGTCGCGATGAATCTCGCTTGCTTCGTTCATTTTGAGTCGCCTCCATGATAGCCCAAAAGGCAGAGCCTGCACTCTGCCTTTTGGGTCTTTTTTAAGTAAAGGAAAGGATGATCTCTTAGTCTTCCAGCATCTGATACACTGGAGCCCCTTCGCAGTCAGCCGGCATTGGCACGCCGAGAAGAGCGGCCACGGTTGGCGCAACGTCAATCTGACGCACGATGCGTTTCATATTTTCTACATGCTTGACGCCATTGCCGCAAGCCACAAAGATTGGCGATACGCTGGTGCCATAGTAGCCGCGATAAGTGGAAAGGCCTTGGCCGTGTTCGGTAACAAAATGCTCACGGTTCATATAAACAATGTCACCAGTGTATGGGCCATTAAGACCGATCACTTCTGCATCTTTGTTGTGGAAGGCCATGGCAATGATGCGGTTACCGTCAGCGTCACGATAACGATAGAGATCGTCAATGATCTGTTCTTCAAGATCGTACTTTTCGGCAGGATCAACAATGCCATATTTGTCACGGCCCTTTGTATTGATCCAAATATAGCTGGTACGAACAGCGAGGGCTTTGGTTTTTGAAAAATCAACTTCAGCGGTGTCGTTGCCATTTTCATCTTTTTTCATGACAGTATAGCCAAGTTCACGCATAATGCCTGCGCTGACACCACCGGCGCTGCCAAGGCGTGCAGGCGGCATGGTGTGGATCTGTTCACCATGATCAGAGGTGACAATAATGGTCCAGCCTTCATCGATCAGATGCAGATAGCTGCCAATGTATTTGTCGGCCACTTCGTAGGTCTTGTCGATTTGTTTCTGATACTCTTCTTCTGGAGCCGCACCTGGTTTCTGCAGCGCAAAATTCCAGAACTGATGCGCACTGTGGTCAATGAAATGATGGTGGCTGAAGACCACATCGAGATCTTTTTCTTTAATCAGATAGTTGATCGCACGAGACTGCCACATAGCGTTGTATTCCCAGCTTGGTGTCAGGATTTTCTGTGCAAATTCGAGAGTGGTGCCGCCCATCTGGGTGAATGGTGGCACATAGCCACAGTTGTCGATGACTTCTTTATAAAGAGATTTAGGCGACCAACGATCGTCACAATCGACTTTGAAGGCGGTGCTCATCCATAGGCGCACCTTACTTCCATCTGGAGCGATCTCAAGCGTCTTATAAGAACGAGTTGCCAAGGTCTTTTTGCCGTGATCAAGGTTTTCATCGAGCACATCGGTCACCATTTCTTCGCCAACCATGGTGCAAAGTGGTTCGTTGTCTTTCTTTGAACGATACACTTCGACGGTATCGTAGATGCCTTCTGCATTTTTGAGCAGCAGGCATGGGCGGCGCATCTGACCACCAGCCGTGTAAACGATGAATTCACGTGCCCCTTCTGGCAGTTCTTTTGCCCACTTATTCGGTTCAACAATGGCGCTCTTGATCTTGTCAAATGGCACCTTCGCAAGCTGTTCCATGGCTGCTCCGCCTTGGCTGTGGAAATCCACATTTTTAATGCGTTTCATTTTGTAGCGGTTGAGCAGGAGTTCCGCGCGATTGGTTTTCGCATCCACCTTGGACGCATCGAATTCGGCATATTTATCGCCAGCCTCTTCATCGTCTTCGAGATCCAGTTCATCGATGACGCAGTCGGTGGCAGCATCGCCAAGGTTTTTGGAACCAATGTGGTCAATGAACTCATTTTCTGTAACATCGACCGATGCTTCGACGTATTTTTCAATATCAATGTTGGCGATGGAATAGTTCACAGAAGCCGGCTGCGTGCCATCGACAACCATCAGGTTTTCGCTGTCAGAAGATGGTGGCCAGGAACTGCCAGGCCATTGCCATACGAGTGTTTTCAGCCCAGCTTTTGCGGTTACGTTCCAGAGCTGCTCTGCCTGGCAAAGACGGGAATCGAGACCATAAATGATGGTATCCAGATTTTCCGGATCCTGATTCCAAAAATCCGTCACACCATGTACGCCAGGGTGACACCCGCATGCAAGTGTTGTCCACTGAGCAGGGGTGATGGTTGGCATCGCACCAAGAAGCTCAAGATTTTCACGAGCAGCGCCGTTATCCACCATTTTTTTCAAATTCGGCATTTTGCCTTCATCCATCAATCGTTTTGCGGTATATGGTTCCATCCCATCGAGACCAAGAACCATAACTTTTCTTCCAGTTGCCATTTTTAAGTTCCTCCTTCAACTATATGTACTAATGAACTGTTACTCATAGTTTATCGTCATCTATAAAAAGCTGTTGTTGTCGCTACAACATATCAAACAGAAAAGATTAATTCGTTTTTATACAGGAAACATGAGGTTTGCCAGCGGCACACCAATGGCGGCATAGGCAATCATTACCAGAATCACGCTCGTCACACCCAGAAAATACGCCCACTTTGGCGCAATCCATTCCAAATTGGCAAACACCAGCCCGCTGCGCGAACTGGCGCCTGCTGTCGCCAGCGCGTTCGAGAGAATGACAATGCCAATAAATGTCACCGAGACCAAGAACCATAACTTTTCTTCCAGTTGCCATTTTTAAGTTCCTCCTTCA
>CALAKO010000208.1 GCA_937922955.1 uncultured Peptococcaceae bacterium
ATGGGCGTGTATTTCGGTTCTGGCATCGGTGGCATCAACACGATGACCAAAGAACACCAAAAGCTTTTGGCAAAAGGCCCAGGCCGCGTGTCTCCTTACATGGTGCCAATGATGATTGCCAACATGGCAGCTGGGATGATTGCCATCCGCTATAACTGTCAAGGTGCAGCGATGCCAGCTGTGACCGCTTGTGCATCTGGTTCCAATGCGATTGGGGAAGCACTGCGTCAGATTCGCCACGGCTATGCGGATGTTGTCATCACTGGCGGCAGCGATGCGGCGGTCAATGACCTTGGCGTAGCAGGCTTTATCAACATGCATGCTCTGTCAACGTCAGAAGATCCAAACGCTGCGTCTCTGCCATTTGACAAACGCCGCGGCGGTTTTGTCATCGGTGAAGGGGCAACGGCTTTGGTTTTGGAAGAATACGAACATGCTATGGCGCGTGGCGCGAAGATTTACGGCGAAGTGTGCGGTTATGGATCTACTTGTGACGCTTATCATATCACTTCACCAGCACCAGACGCTGCTGGTGGCGCACGTGCGATGATGCAGGCTATGGAAGAAGCTGGTTACAGCGCAAGCGATCGTGTGTATGTTAATGCACATGGCACCGGTACCCCAATGAACGATGCGGGTGAAACCAAGGCTATTAAAACAGCGCTTGGCGAAGAAAAGGCTCGTGAGGTGCTCATCAGCTCTACCAAGTCCATGACTGGTCACCTTCTTGGTGCAGCAGGGGCCATTGAAGCGGCTGTCTGCTTGAAGGTATTGGGTACGGGCATAGTGCCTCCAACCATTAATCTGGAAGAACCAGATCCAGACTGCGATTTGAACTATGTGCCAAACAAAGCCGTGCAGGCAGATATTGACCTTTGTTTGTCAAACTCTCTGGGATTTGGCGGGCATAATGCATGTCTTGCCTTTAGAAAGGTGTGAGTGGTATGAACGAAGAGACAATTAGAAAATATGCCTCCCTTATGAAAGAATTGGGGCTTACGGGCATTGAAGTGGATGAAAGCCGCGGCTTTTTCCGTCTGGAATGCGACAGCAAGCCGCAGGTGATTGCAGCTGCTCCAGTCAATGCACCGATGGTGCGTCCAACGGCTGCACCAGTGCCTACCAATATCACCTATAAAACAGTGAGCTTTAAATCTCCGATGGTTGGCGTGTTCTATGCAGCACCAACTGAGGATGCAGAGCCATTCGTCAAGGTTGGCGACCAAATCAGCAAGGGCGACACGCTGTGCATCATCGAGTCCATGAAACTGATGAACGAAGTGGTTGCAGAGAACGATGGCATCATTGAAGAAATTTGTGCAGACAATGGTCAGCTCGTGGAATACGGCACCGAATTGTTCCGAATTAAGGAGATGGACGTATGAATCAAGAAGAAATCAAACAAATTCTGCCTCATCGTGACAACATGCTGCTGGTCGATGAAGTCGTTCAGGAAGAAGATATGGCCATCGGCACCTACCATGTGCGTGGAGACGAATGGTTTCTTCAAGGTCATTTCCCTGGCAATCCTGTGGTTCCTGGTGTCATTTTGTGCGAGATTTTGGCGCAATCAACGTGTGTGCTCTTGCGTGACAAGATGACAGACGGCAAGCTGCCAATGTATACCGGCATGGACAAGGTGAAGTTCAAATCACCTGTAAAACCAGGCGATGCATTCACAACAAAATGCCGCATAAAACGCAACATGGGACCATTTTATTTTGCAGAAGGCAGTGGGTATGTTGGCGATCGCCTATGTGTGAAAGCCGAGTTCTCATTCGCTATTGTGGAGCAGTGATGCTATGTTTAAGAAAATACTGATTGCAAACCGCGGAGAAATCGCTGTACGCATTATTCGTGCCTGCAAAGACATGGGCATTGCGACGGTGGCGGTTTATTCCGAAGCAGATAGAGATGCGCTGCACACCGCACTGGCTGATGAAAGCATTTGTATTGGACCAGCGGCAAGTGCGGACAGCTATCTCAATGAAGAGCGCATCATCAGTGCAGCTTTGGCAACGGGCGCTGTTGCCATTCATCCAGGGTATGGTTTTCTTTCTGAAAACGATCATTTTGCGGCTATGTGTGAAGCAAACGATCTTGTTTTCATTGGTGCACCAGCAAAGACCATGCAGGCGCTGAGCGATAAATCTAAAATTAAAACCATGATGCGTGAAGCTGGGCTGCCAATCATCCCTGGCACAGAAACTTTAGAAAGTGTCGAAGATGCTGTGAAGCAGGCTGAGGCCATTGGTTATCCTGTAATGCTGAAAGCGCGCTCTGGCGGCGGTGGCCGCGGTATTCGCATGGTGACTTCACCAGAAGAACTGAGTCAGGTGTACGCGACGGCCGTTGCAGAAAGCCGAGCGGCTTTTGGCGATGGTGCGCTGTATTTGGAAAAATGTGTGTATCCTGCACGTCATGTGGAATTTCAGATTCTTGCTGATGAATACGGCAATGTTGTGTGTTTGGGTGAGCGTGACTGCTCAGTACAGCTGCGTCATCAGAAACTCATCGAAGAGGCGCCATCTCCAGCGGTCACCGCAGAAATGCGTGATGCGCTGATGCAGGATATTTGCACAGCGGTGAAGGAAATTGGTTATGTGGGTTTAGGGACCCTTGAATTTCTTTTAGACAAAGGCGGTCATTTCTGGTTCATGGAAATGAACCTGCGTTTGCAGGTAGAACATGGTGTTACCGAAATGCTCTATGGCGTGGACTTAGTAAAATGGCAGATTCGCGTAGCCTGTGGCATTCCTCTGGCCTTTACTCAGGATGAAGTGACCTTGCAGGGGACTTGCATTGAATGTCGTGTGAATGCGCGCTCCACTGGCAAGGTGAACATGCTGCATGTGCCAGGTGGTCCGTTTGTGCGTTTTGACACGTTTTTGGTTCAGGGTGGCACCATTTCGCCATTTTATGATTCCTTGCTGGGCAAACTGATTGTCTGGGCCAGCGACCGCGATGAAGCGGTGCGCAAAATGCGTGCGGCTTTGTGTGAATTGGTCATTGAAGGTGTTGAAACCAATATTGAGGAGCAACTGGCCTTGATTGGTGAGCAGGACTTTGTTCTAGGAACCTATGATTTGAGATTTATGGAAGGACGGTGAGGTAGATGGCGTTTCTGAACTTTCGCAGAAATCCGGACAATGAACTGGAAGCCGGTGGCCGTAAGGCCAGCCAGACGGCTGCAGAAAAGAAAGAAGTCAGCTGTCCAAACTGTCATCGCGCCGTTGCAGTTGATCAACTAGGTGCGACCTTGCATTGCTGCCCACATTGTGGACATCATTTTACCGTGTCGGCACGGGCGCGTGTTGCCATGATTACCGACCGAAACAGCTTTAAGGAACTGTTTTCCGATGTCGTTTCCAATGATCCGCTGTCGTTCCATGAATACGACAAAAAACTCGAAAAAGCACGGCAGGCATCCGGTGAAAACGAAGCAGTCGTTTGTGGCACGGCCTCCATTGGTGGGGCTAAGTGCGGCTTCTTTGTCATGGAAAGCAAGTTTATGATGGGCAGCATGGGCGCTGCTGTTGGGGAACGCCTGGTGCGCTTGTTTGAACATGCTACGGAAGAAAGGCTGCCTGTTGTTGGCTATACCGTTTCTGGCGGTGCTCGAATGCAGGAAGGACTCTTTTCCCTGATGCAGATGGCAAAGGTTAGCGGCGCCGTTTATAAACACAGCCAGGCGGGCTTGCTGTATATGCCTGTGTTAACGGGTCCAACCACTGGTGGTGTGACGGCCAGTTTTGCCATGGAAGGCGATATCATTCTCGCAGAACCTGGTGCGATTATTGGCTTTGCAGGTGCACGCGTCATCGAACAAACCACACGTAAGAATCTGCCGAAGGGCTTTCAGACAGCGGAATTTTTACTGGAACATGGGTTTGTTGATGCCATCGTTCCACGTGCGGAACAGCGCGTGGTGCTGGCGCGTTTGTTGAAACTGCATGCAGAAAGGAGCGGCGTATGAGTACACAAGCCTTTGACAGTGTAAAGATCGCTCGAGACAGCAAGCGTCCAACAGGGTTGGATTATATCAATGCCATTTTTCGGGAATTCTTTGAGCTTCATGGTGATCGCCGATATGCAGACGATGCTGCCATCGTTGGCGGTGTGGCGTATCTTGGCAAACGTCCCGTGACCGTTATAGCCATTGAAAAAGGGCATAGCATCAAGGAACGCAATGCTCGTCTTTCTGGGGCTCCCCATCCGGAAGGTTACCGCAAAGCGCTGCGTTTAATGCAGCAGGCGGAAAAATTCAACCGTCCAATCATTTGTTTTGTGGATACCTCTGGCGCTTACTGCGGTATTGGAGCCGAAGCACGTGGTCAGGGTCAGGCTATTGCAGAAAATTTGGTGACCATGATGGGGTTGAAGGTACCAATTATTTCGATATTTATCGGTGAAGGCGGCAGTGGTGGCGCGTTGGCTCTTGGTGTGGCTAATCGTGTCTGGATGCTGGAACACGCGGTGTATTCTGTTATTTCTCCAGAAGGCTGTGCAAGCATTCTCTGGAAGGATGCGAAGAAAGTCGATGTGGCTGCTGACAATTTAAAACTGACAGCACAGGATGCGCTTCGTTTTGGTTTTATCGAAAAAATCATTTCTGAAAAGGATCTGGGATCCCGAATTTTCTATAAAGACTTGGAAAAAATGTTAATTGACGAAGTGACAATTCTTTCTCAGGAAAATGATTTGAGCGAAAGTCGCTATAAGCGTTTTCGTGAGTTGGGAACACTTCATACAGAGGAGCAACAATGAGTATCTATCGTAAATTTTTCAATGAGACCGTTGACGACAACGGCAAACTTATTGATCTTGAGATTCATTATCCGGAAAACTTTAATTTTGGTTACGATGTTGTCGATGCAATCGCTGCAGACGCTCCCGACAAACGTGCCTTGGTGTGGTGCAATACAGCAGGGGAAGAGCATGTCTTTTCTTTCGCAGATATCAGCCGTGAAAGCAACCGTGTTGCCAATGTGCTTTTGGCGGCAGGCGTGAAACGCGGCGATCGTGTCATGTTGGCGTTGAAGCGTCATTATGAATATTGGTTTACGGTTATTGCCTTGCATAAGATTGGCGCCATTATGATTCCTGTGACGCACATGCTGACGCCAGATGATATTATTTATCGTTTGGAAGCAGCCGATATTAATGCTGTGATCTGTACCACGCAGAATGATGTGCCAGCGCATGTTTTGGAAGCTGTTCAAAGAAGCGGCTGTGACTGCAAACTTTGGACATTGGAAGAGGGTATTGACGGCTTTTCCTGCCTGAATACAGAAATGGCACAAGCGTCCGATACTTTGGAACGACAGGAAACATTGGCAACAGATCCGATCGCCATTTATTTCACATCCGGCACAACGGAACAGCCAAAAGGCGTGATCCATGACTTTACTTATCCTTTGGCGCATTTTGTCACAGCAAAATATTGGCAAGGAACAAAAGACGGCGGCCTGCATTTCACCGTTTCAGAAACGGGCTGGGCAAAATCTTCATGGGGCAAGCTTTATGGACAATGGCTCAATGAGTGTGCGGTCATGGTGTATGATTTTGATAATTTTGAGCCGAAACAGATGGCGAACATCATTAAGAAATATAACGTGACGTCTTTTTGCGCACCACCGACCATCTATCGTTATATGACTCGTAAAGCCAACCTGGATTTTCCTGCATTGGAACATGCCAGCACGGCTGGCGAATACATGAGTCCAGACATTTTTGAGAAGTTCAAAGCGGCTACTGGGTTGGATGTGCGTGAAGGGTACGGACAGACAGAGACGGCGTTGCTCTTAGCGAATTATATTGGCGTGCCGTCAAAAGATGGTGCGTTGGGTGTGCCATCGGCGCAATATCACATTGAATTACGCAACGAGGATGGGGAGCTCGCTGCTGATGAAGAAATTGGCGAAATCGTCATTGTACCAAAAAATGGTCAGCATCCGATTGGCGTGTTGAGCGGGTATCTTGATGACGAACCACGTTATAAAAAGGCATGGCGCGGCGGTGTGTTCCATACAGGAGATGCCATTTATCGGGATAAAGATGGATACTATTGGTTCCATGGCCGTTTTGATGATATCATCAAGAGCGGCGGTTATCGCATTGGGCCATATGAAATTGAAGAAGTGCTCATGAAGCACCCAGCAGTTTTGGAATGCAGTGTCATTGGCGTACCAGATAAGCTGCGTGGGCAGGCCATTAAGGCCATTATCGTTTTGGCGCCTGGTTACACCGCGTCCAAAGAATTGGATCGTGAGATCCGCGACTTCTGTAACAGCCAGCTGGCTGAATACAAATGGTTGAGATTCATTGAGTTTACCGATGCGATGGATAAAACCATCAGTGGTAAAATAAAAAAAGCTGAACAACGAAAAGCGGAAGAAGCACGTGCCTGAACGGTTGAGTGTTTTCAAGCAACATATGGGATAAAAAGGAAGTGTCGCATGCAACACCGTGTAACAGATTTTATGACATTGGTGGTCGCTGCCTACAAAAAGCTTCAACAGATCAAAAAAAAGCAAACAGCGCTCTATGCGGCGTATGACATAAAAAGTCAACATGTGATGGTGCTTTACTTTCTGGGGCATAATATTCATGGCTTGACGGTCACAGAGCTTGCGAACTTATGCTGTGAAGATAAGGCTGCTACGTCTCGCGCTGTGGAGTATCTGGTTGAACGGAACTATGTCGTCCATGAAGAAGAAATGGTTCGTCGGCGTTGGCGTTCAAAAGTAAAAATAACACCAGCAGGGATGCGCCTCTGTCGTATTATTGATCATGTTTCGATTGAAGCCTCGAACATTGTTAAAGAAGGCATATCGGATGAGGATTTACAGGTTTTTTATCGTGTTTTTCATCAGATGGTGAAAAATATGGAAAAGTTTTCATAAAAAAAGTGTGATGCCACGGTAGCGGCATCACACTTTTTTATTCGACAGGAATCGGCTGACCATCCAAAATGGCTTCGAGCAGGTCATCGTTGTGATAGACCAGTTTTAAAGAAAATGGGGCGTGTTCGTCAGCGAGTAAACGCAGGAAGATACGGTCTCCCTGCCAGAGGGAGAGCTGAGAAAGCTCAGATTTTTTTACCCAACGCAAGACACCTTCACGACAGTTTTCGGTGAGTGTGCCGGAAAAAGCATCAGCGGTGTAAAGATGCATGTATTCGGCATCGTTGTCGTTGTAGCAAAATGTAATGACGCCGCGGTAGCGCCAGCTGTTAAGTGTAAGACCGGTTTCTTCGTAAACCTCACGCAAAAGACAATCATCTGGCGATTCTCCGGCTTCAAATTTACCGCCAACGCCGATCCATTTTCCTTTGTTGACATCGTGTTCTTTTTTGATGCGATGCAGCATCAGATAGGCATCGTTCTTTTCAATATAACACAAGGTGGTTAATTTCATTGATGGGGCCCTCCATTCAAAACGAAAATAAAAAAGCCGCAAGTCCAACTTGGACTCGCGGCAATTACCGGAGAGAAGGGGATTCGAACCCCTGATACGGTTTCCCGTATACACGATTTCCAGTCGTGCTCCTTCAGCCAAACTCGGACATCTCTCCTCACTCAGCGAATATAATTTTACCA
>CALAKO010000209.1 GCA_937922955.1 uncultured Peptococcaceae bacterium
CTTCCAAGGAGATAGAAGCGGCAACCGCGGCCAATGCGCACAACCTTGTCGTCGTCGGTATTCGCTTTTTGAGGATAGTGGAAAAAACAGACGGAAGATCGAAGAAAATTATCTTCTCAGCCCTAAAGATATGAATCTGCTTACCGATCTGCCGGAACTGCTAAAAATACCGGTACAATCTTTCAAAATAGAAGGGCGCATGAAACAGCCTGAATACGTTGCTCTTATGACAGATGTCTATAGAAAGCATATTGATGCGGTACAAAACAATGAAAAAATTCCGCTTGAAACAGTTGAGCAAGACCTAAAAAATATGGCGTCTGTTTTTAATCGAGAAGGCTTTTCCTCTGCATACTTTCGTGGTATTCCAGGCAAATCAATGATGAGCTACCATACGCCGAAGAACACTGGAATACCCTTGGGAGAAATTAAAAAGATTACAAAAACAGAATGCTTCATCTTGTTACAGGAACCTTTGCATACAGGTGATGGTGTGGCAGTATACGATGAGTCATTGCAATCTCTTTGGGGCGGTTATATTGATAATATTCGCGATGAAAACGGAAAAAGCGGGAAAGCATTCTTTGCCGGTGATCTGATCTCCTTTAAGCATGGAATATCGGATACAGAGAGATTAAATGACGCAGCTTATTGCTATAAAACCTTTGATAAAGATCTTTCAAAAGACTTGCTTAAAGTAAAGCTATTCCCAGAACAATCTGTCGAAAAACATGGCATCCTGCATTTCTATATTCAAGCAGTAAGCGGTCAGCCTTTTTCAATGGACGTGTTGTTAGAAGATACCAAGGGCACAACAGTACCATTTCATTGGGAATCTGAGTATGTAGTGGAACAGGCCAAGAATGGCAAGTCAAGTGTTGAAATCATTGACAAAGTGATGCATAAATTGACCAACACAGGATTTACCACGGGCGCAGTTGAAATCAATGAGCCAGAAGCCTGCTTTATTCCGATGAGTGTTTTAACAAACGGAAAAAATGCTGCCGTTGCATTTTATAATGAATATTTACATGACACTGATTCCGTATTGGTGGAGGACGTTGAAAATAAACCTGTTTTTGATTTCGA
Source organism: uncultured Peptococcaceae bacterium (assembly GCA_937922955.1). Classification (GTDB taxonomy): domain Bacteria; phylum Bacillota; class Peptococcia; order Peptococcales; family Peptococcaceae; genus UMGS1590. Next base: position 1,090 of record CALAKO010000209.1, read on the forward strand.
AGAACGCAAAGAAGAATGTTTGTCCGTGCTTGATGAAATTCCTCCTCAAATCCTTATTCATCATTCGCCAAAGATTTCTGTTCAAGTTCGAACAATGGAGCAGGCAACCGCGGCGCTTTCTGTGGGAATTGACGAGCTCAATGTGCTATTGTTGGATACATATCAGCATGATGGTTTAAGTAATAATGAAATTGCACGTTTGGCAGAAAAAAACAAGGTGATTGTATCTCTGCCACCAGTCATGAAAGAGACCAACGAGGAAGCTTTTTTTTCAGAGAGATGCAAAGATCTGATTGCGCTGGGCGTTAAAGATTTTATGGTGTCTAATTTAGGACAAATAAAGTTATTGGAAGACCTTGGAATTGAATATACCGCAGGGGATTACCAATTAAATGTGACAAACGATGTATCCGCAGCGGCATTGTCTCAAATTGGTATTTCTCGCCAGACCGTTTCTTTGGAAATGGATTATGATCGAATGGCAAATCTTTCCTCCATAGGCAATATTCCGCTTGAATTGATTGTGTATGGTCGTCTGCCAGCAATGAATACTCGCTATTGTCCAATGGGTTGCCTGGTTGGTGCTCGTGAATTGGATCGTAAATGCAACCGTCCATGTCGTACACATCAGTATTTTTTGGAGCGTGACGGAAAAGAATACGAACTTGCAAGTGATTGTTTTTGCAATGTGTATCTGTTAAATGATCGCATGTATAGTTTATTTAACCATTTGGATGCGGTGAGCAAGTTATGCTTGGAATATTGGCGTATAGCGGGAGCTTTTATGAAGCCAAATGAGTTGCGAGAAGCTGCAAAGACGTTGGTTGCTTTACGAGAACAAATTTTTGGTACAACGAAAAAAGAACAATCTATTGTTTCGCTTCAGGTTAACACAACAGACGGACATTTTATAAAAGGAGTTCGATAAGTTGTCTTACTTTAAAAACAGTCCGGTTTTAGATAAACTGGAATTCAATAAAATTCGTGATATGTTAGCAGGAGAATGTACCTCTTCACTCGGAAAAAAAAGAGCGTTTATGTGCTTTCCAAGTGATGATCGAAAACAGATCATCGCATGGCAAGAAGAAACCGCAGAAATTGTTTCGATGCTTTCTGTTGGAGAAATTATTCCTTTGGGTGGTATTCGGGATTTGAATGATGTTTTAAAAAAGCTTCGAATCCACCAAGTTTTAGAAGCGGAAGAGTTCCTTGATATTGAACGTTCTCTATATGCCGCAAAGAATCTTAATCAATTTTTTAAAGCAAAAAAAAATGGTTATCACCTCGTTCGAATAACAGAATATGCGGAAGCATTGATTATTAACGATGCATTACGCATGAAAATCAATCGATCCATTCGAGAAGATGGATATGTAATGGATGGTGCGTCAGAAGAACTGGCTGCTATTCGTCGTGAAATGTCTTCGTTGCAGCAAAACATTCGACGAAAAATGGATCAACTGGCGAAAAGCAGTGGGTTATTTGATGCCTTGCAGGAACAAATTGTTACCGTTCGTGGAGATCGCTTGGTTATACCTGTTAAAGTAGAGTATAAAAGCCGTGTGCCTGGGATTATTCATGATCAATCGGCCAGTGGTTCCACCATTTATGTCGAGCCGTCGGAGATTGTTCCGATGAACAATAAACTGGCTCAATTGGAACAAGATGAAAAGCATGAAATATATCAGATATTGAAAGCACTTTCAGAGGAATGTTCAGCAGAATATCAAACGCTTAAATCGAACATGTATCACTTGGGTATCATTGACTTCACTGTTGGAAAAGCACAACTTGCCATTAAAATGGATGCTTTGGCGCCACACACCTTAGATTCTACTTCTCTTCATTTAAAACGTGCTTATCATCCATTGTTGCATCGTGATACAGCCGTACCAATAGGCTTACACATGGATGAAGAAACTCGTATTATTGTTATCACAGGACCAAATACAGGTGGTAAAACGGTAACATTAAAGACTGTTGGTTTGCTTGTGCTCATGCACCAAGCTGGACTGCACATACCGGTTCACCCTGAAACAGAAATGGGCGTATTCGACAAAGTGTTTGTTGATATTGGCGATGAGCAGAGCATCGAACAGTCATTAAGTACTTTTTCATCTCATCTTGTTAATATTTGTGATATAATGGAAAACCTGGATGCGCAGTCGTTGGCCCTATATGATGAACTTGGCGCTGGTACAGATCCGGGAGAAGGGGCCGCTTTAGCAACAGCCATTCTTGAAGCAAATTTGAAGATGCATTGTAAAACTTTGGCTACCACACATTACAGTGAGCTAAAAACTTACGCTTATCAAACCGATGGTGTGCAAAATGCAAGTATGGCATTTGACGTCGAAACATTACGACCAACTTATCGGCTTGTTATTGGAATTTCTGGTGAAAGTAATGCGTTTGCTATCGCAGAACGTATCGGATTACCAGAATATATTATTGAAAACGCCAAAGAGATTCAGGAAGCAAATCAAAATGAGCTCATTGACAAAGTGAAGAACTTAGAATCTTTGCAGCGGCGTTTAAATGAGCAAGAGGCGGCTTTTGATGACGAACGACTTCAAATTGAAGAAGAAAAGAAGGCATTAAAAGAGAAAGCAGTCGAATTGGAAGAACAACGCATTCGCATGCAGCGTGAAGCCAATGCAGAAGCTGCACTTTTATTGGAAAAAGCGCGCAAACAGGTTCAGGAAGTGAATGATGAACTGAAAGAATTGCGCAAACAGGATCATTTGCAGGCATCTGTTGCGCTATCTGACCTTCGAAAGGGTATTGATCAATCTTTAGAAAAAGTAAAACTGAAGAAAAAGAGCGTGGTGTCCAATACAGAACCACTGAGCATCACTAACATCAAACCTGGAGATGAGGTCTATTTAAACAATTATAATATGAATGCCACTGTCTTAGC
>CALAKO010000210.1 GCA_937922955.1 uncultured Peptococcaceae bacterium
ATTTATTCATAAATTTTCATTTAACACTACACGTATTTTATTTACAAAAATGTATTTTTAATCAATTAAATTCACCCCTAAACTAATATTAAAGATTTAAGAATCTTCGGCTTCAACACCCAAAGATGCTGGTTTCGTAACTATTAATTCTTACTTAAAGAAATTGGGGGTACGTACAATGAAAGTATATTACAACGGTTCCATCGTAACGATGGAAGAAACTGCACCGAAAGCAGAGATCCTCGTCGAAGAAAACGGAAAAATCACTTACGTTGGTGAAAAAGAAACATTTGCTATCCCAGAAGATGCCGAATGGATCGATCTGGAAGGCCATACTTTAATGCCGGCATTTATCGATGGTCACGGACATTTCAGTCAGGCTGCCATGTTCACTCAAACCTGCCGACTGCTGAGCGCAGAAAGCTATGATGATATTGTCCAAATTCTGTCTAACTATTTACAGGAGCACAAAGATGCAAAAGCCATTCTCGGCACAGGCTACGATCACAATTTCTTGAAAGAGCAAAAACACATCACCAGAGAAGTGCTCGATCGTGTCAGCACCGATATTCCTATTGTAGCCCTCCACACCAGCGGCCACATGGGTGTCGTGAACACTAAGGCGCTAGAAATGGCCAACATCACAAAAGACACCCCAGAAATCCAAGGCGGCGTGATCGCCCGTGATGAAAACGGAGAGCCAAACGGTATTTTAGAAGAAACCGCTATGCACGCCGTACTCATGCCACTCATGAGCCAGGCCATTTCTTTTGATCCGGCCAAAGGTATTCTCGACGCACAGCAGCTCTATGTTGAAAACGGTGTACTCACCGTTCAAGAAGGCGCCGCTATGGGCGACGACTTAAAACTCACGCGCGGGGTGGCCGCAACTGGCAATTTGAAAATCGACGTTATCAGCTACCCATGCTTCACCATCAGCAATGCCGACGCACAAGCGTTGATCAAAGAAAACGAGGACTGCCTCAATAAGTACGTCAATCATTATAAGATCGGCGGCTATAAAATTGTTGCCGATGGCTCTCCACAATGTAAGACGGCTTGGCTGACGGAGCCGTATGAAAACGATGGCGACTATGTCGGCTATCCTTGGATCACCGACGAAGAAATGCAAAAATATGTTGACATCGCTTTAGACGATGGTCAACAGCTGCTAACCCATTGCAACGGCGATGCTACCGGTGATCAGTTCCTGAACGCTTACGAGAAATCTCTGGCGCGCTTTCCCGAGGACGATCCTCGCCGCAAGCTGCGCCCTGTCATGATCCATTGTCAAACTGCTCGCAACGACCAGCTTGACCGCATGGCAAAAATGGACATGATTGCTTCCATCTTCGTGGCTCACGTCAACTACTGGGGCGATGTTCATCTGAAAAACCTTGGTCCTGCCCGCGGTCCTCACGTCAGCCCAGTTAAAGATGCTTTAGATCGTGGTGTTGTGGTCAACTTCCACACCGACACTCCTGTCACCATGCCTTATATGCTGCATTCTGTATGGACAGCAGTAAATCGTGTCACCCGAGGCGGCCAGGTGCTTGGCGCCGACCAGTGCGTCAGCGTCTGGGATGCACTGAAAGCAGTCACCCTTGATGCCGCTTACAGCTACTTCGAAGAAAACGAAAAAGGCTCGTTGAAAGCAGGCAAAAAAGCAGACATGATTATCCTTGATCAGAACCCTCTCACCGTTGATAAAATGGCCATTAAAGACATCAAAGTATTGACCAGCATCAAAGAAGGCGAAGTTCTTTATCAAGCAGAATAAAATATCCTTTCCATAAACCACTTCACATCCTTCGTAAGATACAATAAGATGCTGATATAGCATCTTATTGTATCTTTGTTTATACCGTATTGATTATGATTCGTAGAAAGAGCTGATCTTATGAACCTTTCCCAGTTACACTATTTTCAGGTTGTTGCCGAAGAAGAGCACATCAGTCGCGCCGCGGAAAAGCTCCATATCTCACAGCCTTCTCTGAGTACCACCATTCATCGTCTGGAAGACGAACTGGATACGCCACTGTTTGACCATCGCGGCAGAAATATTTACTTAAACGATGCCGGAAAGAAGCTTCTGGAACATGTCAATTTTATTTTTTCCCAGATAGACCATCTGGAGAAGAATCTCAAACAAAAAGAGCTCCATCGTGCACACGGGCTTTCCATCGCTGTTAATAATTATTGTTTTATCGACGGCTGGTTATCCAATTTCATCCTCAACAACAAAGGCGCACGCATTTCACAATCATTGATGACTGAAGAGCAAATGCTCGAAGCCTTATTAAATGAAGACATCGATCTAGCATTAGGTGATTTTTCTGAAGTACCTCCGAATATCAATCAACACGTTCTCTTAGAAGATGAATATCTTGTCACCGTACCGATAAACCATCGTTTTGCTAATAAAACTGAACTAACCTTTGAAGATATCCGCAATGAACCATTCACCGCTGTTCCTTCCAATAATGTTAATTGCTTCATTTATCCTTTATTTGCACAAAGAAATGCCATACCTAATGTTATTTTTGAGGGCAGTCAAAAAATGATGTTGAAACTCTTTTACAAGGGACATGCCCTTATTTTTTCAACCCACCAGCTCATCTACACTCAACTTGACTTCATTAGAAAATACAGTCTTTCCGAAGAAAATCCCCAAATACTATTGCTTCCAATTAAAGACATTGATACCTCATTTAAGCTCTCAGTCTGCTGGAAAAACAATCGTGAGTTACCTATCATGGCAAAAAAGCTTCTTGACGCATTGATCAACGATTACGCCATCTATTCTGATGACAATGCTTTTATTGCAAATCTGCCAAGTGTGAAATAAGGAGGGTCCTATGAATTTCTTGCAACTGCAATACTTTATCAAGATTGTCGAGCAGGGGTCTTTTTCACGTGCTGCAGAAGTGCTTGGCATTTCTCAGGCGGCCCTCTCTCTATCCTATAATAAGCTAGAAAAAGAACTCGGTTATTCTTTGATTGAACATCATAAACGCAAAATTGTTCTCACTTCCTATGGGAAAATTTTTCTCAATTTCTGCACCATTGTCACCAATGAGGTCGATGATATTTACTTTGAATTCCAGGAAATGAAGGGCATCTTCGAAGAAAAAAACGTGTTGCTTGGTATTTCCGATGACCAATATTATGCCGACTGGCTGATTGATATTTTTGACGAATATCCAGAAATGATTCTCCATACCAGCATTCTATCAGAACGTCAAATTCAACAGCGTCTCATCAACGGTCAATTGGATTTCGGCATCATTTCCGGGCCAAGCATCAAACCAACTTTGAATCGCCGCCTGCTCACCAGCCAACCCTATGAGCTGTTGGTGCTTGCGGATCATCCCTTGGCCAACCGCACCATGATCAATGCTGAAACCCTCGCTGAGGAGCCACTGCTTTCTATGTCTCCCTCATCCGGAAACGAGCGTATTGTTGACATTCTCAGCCGTGAACTCAGTTTTCAGCCAAACATCATCTTCGAAGGATCACAAGAAGTCATGATTGATCTCTTTCACGCAGGTTTGGGCGGTATTTTAACCTGCGCTCACGACAAACGGCAATACATGCGTCTTTCACCAGAAAATTACTGCTCCCTGGAAATTCTTGGCGCTTCCAGTCGCTACGAATTCTACTTGCAATGGGCAGAACACCGTTACTTCACCAAATACAATCAACTGTTTCGCAATTATGTTCTTAACTACTACCATTTGCTCTAAAAACAGCCATCTATAAAAGCCATGTCAACACATCCGGTCAGATTTGTTGCATGGCTTCTCGTTTATAAAAAAACCGTTCTAAAAAAGGGGGGCTATCAACATGGCCATAAAGCTATTCACTCGCCCATTTCTGATGATCATGTTCATCAATTTTCTGCTTCATCTCAGTTTTTCAATGATTACCCCTTCCTTGCCAATTTATTTTGATGCCGTTGGTCTTGGCAGTTCCATGGCTGGATTTTGCGTGGCTGCTTTTACCATTGGCTCCATTTGTGTGCGTCCTTTTGCCGGCAAAATCATTGATCAATTCAGTCGCCAACGCATCTTTTTTATCAGCACCATTCTGCTATGCCCGATTATTTTTAGTTATTCGCTGTCCACCAGCGTGCTCTTTTTACTCCTTCTCTGCGTATTTCATGGCTTTGACTGGGGCTTTGTATCGACATCCACCAATACACTGGCAGCCGATACCATCCCGCGTCCTATTATGGGACAGGGCATCGCTATTTTCAGTACCTCCATGTCTTTCGCCATTGCCATTGCACCTTCGCTGGCATTGATCATCATGGACGCCCTCACCTTCCCTGGTATGATGCGCATCAATGTATTGATTATTTTTCTTGCTTTGGGCGCTGCTCTCCTGTTTCCATTCCAAAGTCAGAAAGCCACCACTGCACCAGCAACCATTCAGCCGCATCGTTTCGAGAAAAATGCCATATTTGAACGCTCTGCACTATTGCCAGCGGCCATTGTCTTTTGTGTCGCCATGACCTGCACTGGTGTCATTACTTATGTTCCTGTCTATGCGCTCTCACTGAAATTAGACGCGTCCGGGATTTTCTTTGTTATCTACGCAGTGGGCCTAATCGCTGTAAGACTTTTCATCGGCAGCATCGTTGACCACTTTGGAGCAACTGTTGCTATTTTGCCTTCTTTCTGCTGCCTTGCCCTCGCACTGTTTTTTCTGAGTCAGTTAGACAGCCTCTTTATGCTTTTATTAAGTGGCTTTCTCTATGGCGTTGGCTATGGTGGATCACAAAGCACCCTACAAAGTCTAGCTGTCATGAATGCACCAAGTTCACGATACGGCGCAGCAAACGGTACATTTTTTGTCGGCTTTGATTGCGGCTATGGCCTCGGTGCTTTGCTGGCTGGTATCCTCAGCGCTGTCATTGGTTACGCGCAGATGTACCTTTATCTCATCATCATGCTGGTCATCGCTACCATTTTGGTGCTCGTATTCCATCCACATAAAAAACTCCCAGCTGAATGAATGCAACAGATCAATCTATGATAAGTGTTATTTCAGCGAAGAATGATTAAAAAGGAGCGTTTCATCATGGCTGCTAAACTTTTTACGCGAGCATTTATTGTAATTTGGATTGTCAATTTTCTGCTTTACCTCAGCTACACCATGATCAATCCATCACTGCCGATTTATTTCGAATCCATCGGCGTCAGTGGTTCCTGGGCTGGATTTTGCGTTGGCATGTTTACATTGGGATCGATCTTTGTACGACCGATTGCCGGTGGAATTCTTGATCGATTTGGACGGCGTATGGTATTTTTTGTAAGCACAATGATTTTAACCGTGCTTGTTTTCAGCTATTCTTTTGCAGGATCTATCGCCATGTTGCTGTTGCTGCGGGTCGTGCATGGGTTTGACTGGGGATTTGCCTCTACATCGACAAACACACTGGCCACGGACACGATTCCACGTCATCGAATGGGTAAAGGAATCGCTTTATTCTCGATTTCCATGTCCTTTGCCACTGCCGGGGCCCCTGCTTTGGCGGTTGCTTTAATGGAACGTTATAGTTTTTCCGGTATGATGCGCATCAGCGCGCTATTCATATTTTTAGGACTATTAACGGCCTGTCTTTATCCATTTAAGGAACATCATCACAAACCGATTCGTCCTGTCACGCCACAGCGCCACCATTTTAACAAAGCAGCACTTTTTGAACGCTCTGCGTTGCTGCCCGCTGTGATTATCTGCTGCATTGCCATGACGCTGACAGCAGTCATTACCTATGAGCCAGCCTATGCCATGTCGCTTGGCATTGGCAGTTCAGGCAGCTTCTTTGTTTTCTATGCTGTCGGCCTAATCAGTGTACGGCTTATGATCGGCAATATTGTTGATCACTTCGGAGTAACAATTGCCACGATTCCAACGTTTTGCTGTCTTATCGCCGCCCTGGTTCTGCTCGCTTTTACCTATAGTCTACCCATGTTGCTGGCCAGCGGATTTCTTTACGGCGCTGGCTATGGCGGCGCTCAGAGCACATTGCAAAGCCTGGCTGTGATGAATGCACCAAGCGAGCATTATGGCGCAGCCAACGGCACATTTTTCATCGGTTTCGATTTTGGTTATGGTATTGGCGCACTGCTGGCAGGCATCCTCAGTGATCACATTGGCTATGCATCGATGTATCTTAGCCTGACAAGCTTTCTGGTGCTCGCTGCTGTTTTAGTATTAAAATTTCATCCTCAAAGAAAAACAGCTAAATCATAAATATTATGTGTTAGAAAACAACGCTGCCAACAAAAAAGACTGTTCAACAATGAACAGTCCTTTTTGTATGCTGTTATTCTCCGTCGTCAAAACGGCGGATGTCTGCGCCAAGGCTTTGGAATTTTCCGATTAGGTCTTCATAGCCGCGGTCGAGATGGTAGAGGTCGCTGACCGTGGTTTCCCCTTCTGCTGCCAAGCCAGCAATGATGAGTGCGGCACCCGCACGCAGGTCGGTAGCGCGCACCGATGCGCCATGAAGCTTTGGCACACCACTAATGATAGCGACGCGACCTTCGGTCTGGATGTTAGCGCCGAGCTTACGCAGTTCGTCCACATGCATGAAACGATTTTCAAAAATTGTTTCGGTTAATTGGCTGGTGCCCTCGGCAAGGGTCATATACGCCATGAACTGGCTTTGCATGTCGGTTGGGAAGCCAGGATAAGGCAGTGTTTTCACATCAACAGGGCGAATGGTGTCGGATCCGTGAACGGTGACGGTGTTTTCCACTTCGTCCACTTCGATGGTGGCGCCGCTTTCCACGATTTTGTCGAGTACTGGGCGCAGGTGATCGGCGATGCAGTTGGTGACGCGCACGGTGCTGCCGGTGATCGCACCTGCCAACAGATAGCTGCCAGCTTCAATGCGGTCAGGAATGATGGTGTGTTCTGCGCCATGCAGGGATTCCACCCCTTCGATGCGGATCACGCCAGTACCAGCGCCACGCACCTTGGCACCCATGGCATTAAGGAAGTTGGCAAGGTCGACAATTTCCGGTTCTTCAGCAGCGTTTTCGATAATGGTAGTGCCTTCAGCCAAGCTGGCTGCCATCATGAGGTTTTCGGTGGCGCCCACACTTGGCACGCGCAAGAAAATGCGGTCGCCTTTCAAGCGGCCGCCATTCGGCACTTCAGCGATGACTTCGTCGTCGCGAATCTGAATAGCCGCGCCTAAGATTTCCAGGCCTTTCAGATGCAGGTCAATCGGACGTGCCCCGATGGCACAACCACCAGGCAGACTCAATACGGCACGTCCAAAACGCGCCAGCAATGGCCCCATGATGAGCACCGATGCACGCATTTTTTTGATATATTCTACAGGCGCCTGCACCTTGTCCACAGGCGCTCCGTCGACTTCCATTCGATTTTCGTTAAATGTGATGTCTGCTCCCAAGGACAACAAAACATCTTTAATGATCTCAACATCGGCCAGGCGTGGCACATCCTCCAGCACACAACGCCCTTTCGACAATAATGTTGCGACAATGATTGGCAGGACCGCATTTTTTGCGCCGCTGATGCGCACTTCTCCGCTCAGTTTGCGGCCCCCGGTAATAGTGATTTTATCCAATTCATCTCGGACGAAGCCGACGTCACCTCCTTCAATTGCATTGCCTTTATTGTAACCCATTCATGAAACTAGGTCAATTCAAAACCGTGGATTCGCCAGCTCTTGCGCCGATTTTAATATCTACACAAAATCTACACATGAGAGGGTTGTAATTTATCTAGAACTCCACACATGTTTTATGATATAATGGTAGAACAGTCAGAAAATTTTTCACTCTGACACAATTTCCATCCGTTGAAAGGGAAGTATTGCTATGGATAAATTTGATTACAGCCGAATTACACCGGGTGTCAATGCCCTAACGAAAAAGCTTGAACGCAATTCCCATATTGATGCCGAGCTTTATTCAACATACGATGTTAAACGCGGTCTGCGTGACTTAAACGGCCGCGGCGTTGTTGCTGGGTTGACAAACATTGCCGATGTCCACGCCTATGAGAAAGATGCCGACGGCAACACCGTCCCTTGCGATGGTCAGCTGCTTTACCGCGGCTATGACATGCAAGAACTGGTACGCGGCATCATCGAAGACGATCGCTTCGGTTTTGAAGAAGTCACTTATTTGCTTTTGACTGGCGAATTGCCAAGTGCCACCCAGCTCACATTATTCGAACAGGAAATGAACAACCATCGTGCACTGCCAGACGGCTTTGTGCGCGACATCATCATGGAAGCACCAGCCAACGATGTCATGAATGGTCTCGCTCGTTCCGTGCTCACTCTTTACACATACGACAATCGTGCCGATGACATTAGTCTGCCAAACGTTATGCGTCAGTGTCTGCAGCTGATCAGCTGCTTCCCTGTCATCGCCGCGCATACCTATCGCGTCTTTGACCATTATCACAACGGCAACAGCCTGGTGCTCCATGACCCAATCGATGGCCTTTCCCACGCTGAAACCATTCTCTATCTGATTCGACCAGATAAAAACTTCAGCCAGCTGGAAGCACGGCTTCTTGACCTTTGTCTGATTCTCCATGCCGATCACGGCGGCGGTAACAACTCCGCCTTTACCACCCGCGTTGTCACCTCGACAGGGACCGATACCTATTCGGCCATCGCCAGCGCTCTTTGCTCGCTCAAAGGGCCACGCCACGGTGGTGCCAACATTCGTGTGCGCCATATGTTCGAGGACCTCAAATGCCGTGTCACCGACTGGACTGATGACGAAGCCATCGCCGAATACCTCGCTGCTCTTCTCGATAAACGCGCTTTCGACCGTTCTGGCCTCATCTACGGCATGGGCCACGCTGTTTATTCCAAGAGCGATCCTCGCGCCACCGTATTGCGTCAATTCGTGCGTGACCTCTCGAAAGAAAAAGGCCGCGAAGCCGAATGCGATCTCTACATGAAGGTCGAAGAAATCGCTGGTCGCATGATCGCCGAAAAGCGCAAAATCTACAAAGGTGTCAGCGCTAACGTCGACTACTACAGCGGCTTCGTTTATGACATGCTCAACTTGCCGGAAGAACTCTACACACCACTCTTCGCTGTTGCCCGCATCAGCGGCTGGTGCGCTCACCGCCTGGAAGAACTGAGTCAAAACAGCAAGATCATCCGTCCTGCCTACCTCGGTATCGCTCCTCGCCACGACTATGTGAAAATGAGCGATCGCCACGACTCTCCATTCCCACCGGCTTATCTGCACAACAAATAAACACTCACGCCGACGGCCAAACGCCGTCGGCTTTTTATTCCGTCCCTCGACCTTGACACATTCGGCAATCTTCGCTATAATAGATATGCTTTTAAAATTCTATGCGGGTGTAGTTCAATGGTAGAACGGCAGCTTCCCAAGCTGCATACGAGGGTTCGATTCCCTTCATCCGCTTCAAGCAAACGCCTGACGACAAATGTCGTCAGGTGTTTTTATTTTTTGCCATCAAAAAACAGGCTGCGCACCACAAGATGCGTAGCCTGTTAGCGTATAAAATTAATACTGACGCTTAATTTCAAAGCCGTATTCTTCGAGGGCTTTGATGATTTGCGCCACGTGTTCGTGGCCATTGGTTTCTGCGGTGACTTCAAGGACAACGCGGTTGAAACGGTCTTTGGCTTTGAACTGGTTGTGGTCGAGCCCGATGATGTTGGCACGCTGGTCGGCAAGAATCTTGGCGATCAACAGCAGCTGGCCTGGAGCGTCTGGCAGTTCCACACTGAAAGCAAAGATGCGGCCGCTGGTAACGAGACCAGAGCGAATCATCGAGGAGATGGTGACCATGTCGATGTTGCCGCCACTGATGACGCAGCCCACTTTCTTGTTGCAGCTGTTGAGATGACGCAGCGCAGCCAATGGCAGAGCACCGCTGGCTTCAGCGACGAGTTTGTGCTTTTCAAGCAGCAGCAGTACGGCTTCCATGATTTCAGTTTCATTGACGGTGATGATGCCATCAACGTATTTCTGCACGAACCCAAAAGTGGTTTCGCCAACTTCGCCAACAGCCACCCCTTCCGCACAGGTGCTGACTTTTGGCAGCGGTGTTACCTTGCCGCGTTCGAGGGAGAATTTCATGCTGGCAGCGCCTTCTGGTTCAACGCCGGTGATGCGAATATCTGGCTTCATTGCTTTAGCCGCAAGCGCCACCCCGCTAATGAGACCGCCGCCGCCAACCGGCACGAGGATTTCGTCGAGGTCAGGGTTTTCACGCAGCATTTCCAGTGCGATGGTCCCCTGGCCGCAAAGAACGCCGTAATCGTCGTAAGCATGAATAAAGAGCCCGCCAGTTTCAACCGCTACTTCCAGCGCTTTGCGATACGCTTGGTCGTAGTTTTCGCCATGAATAACAACGTTGGCTCCCTTTTCCTGAGCACTCTTGATTTTAATGAGCGGTGTCACTTCCGGCATAACAATGGTGCAAGGACAGCCGTAATGCTGGGCCGCATAAGCAACCCCCTGCGCATGGTTCCCTGCAGAAGCAGTGATGATGCCGTGAGCGCGTTCTTCTTCCGTCAACTGAGAAATTCTATTGTAAGCACCACGCAGTTTGAAACTACCGGTGTTTTGGAGATTTTCCGGTTTAATCCAAATCTGGTTGCCCGATTCTTTCGAAAAATAGGTACTATACATCAGCGGTGTTTCCGCTGCAACACCTTTCAGCCGCTCTGCGGCTTTCTGTATTTCACTCAAATGTTTTTCCAATGCACCTTCAGCCATTCTAAGGGCCCCCTTTGACTAAATTAAAAGTTGATTACAGTATAACACAAGCGTAAATTGCCATCAAGTTCTTTGATATGCCCTAAAACATTGTGCTTTTCTGTTATATAATAAGAATCTATCAAACAAAGACGCCCCCGACCGGTTGTTATTTTCTGAAAAATCAGCTATTCTTATTCCATACACAATCTGAATACTTTATTCTCATTTGTGTATAATTGAGGCGCGTTGTCAGATTTGTGTCGGGCCGCCTACCCAACATCCTTTGCAGACAAGTGATCTCGATTAACAACCTTTCCTGGACAGACCCTGCACCATAGTCCCCCTTTATGGTGCAGACATGGTCTGTCCCCTTTTTTACATAATCAAAAGTTGTCACCACCGGGCATTAACGGTATAATAAAGCCAAATGACTATCGCATACTAAGTGAGGCAGGTATGAAAAAACACATTAAAGAGATCATTGTCGTCGAAGGCAAAGACGATGTCAGCGCTGTGCGCCGTGCCGTTGACGCAACCATTTTAACCACCAGCGGCATGGGATTGGAAGAACGCCGACTGCGCGAAATTGCCGCGCTCGGAAAACGCCAGGGCGTCATTATTTTAACCGATCCAGACGTGCCGGGAACCAAAATTCGCAATCGCGTCACAGAGGTGGTGCCAAACGCCAAGCAGGCATTCATCGCCCGCAAGGATGCCCGTCATCCGGTAACCCATCGCATTGGCGTGGAATACGCATCCCCAGAGGTGATTGCACAAGCGCTGGATGCCGCCTATGCAACCAGCGACGCACCAGAACAACGTTATCAAATGAGCGACCTCATGCGCTGGGGACTTGTCGGCGGAAGCGACAGCGCCGCGCGTCGTGACCGTTTTTGCGAGCTGCTGCATCTTGGCCACGCCAATGGCAAAGCCTTGCTGAAACGTCTCAATGCTTTTGCGCTGGAAGAAGATGTCATCCGCGAAGCGCTGGCTGAACTGGAGGCTGACCATGAATCTCAATGAGCGATTAAAAAAACATCATATAACATTAAAGAAGCAGTATGGGCAAAACTTCATCGGTGATCCTGCGCTTTTGGAACGCATTGCCAATGTCTGCGACTGGCAGCCTGGCGACCGCGCCCTGGAAATCGGTCCTGGCGCCGGCACCTTGACTCGTGCCATTGCTTCTCATGCAGAAGAAGTGCTGGCCATTGAAATTGACCGTCGGCTGGCACCGCTTTTAGAAGAAACGTTGACCGACTGCGGCAATGTGCAGCTGGTGTTCACGGACGCCCTGAAAGCCGATCTGGATGGCTTGATGAAGGAACATCTGCATTGGGACGCGCCTTACAAACTCGTCGCAAACCTTCCTTATTATATTACCACACCGTTGATCATGCATGTGCTGGAAGACAGTGCGCATGTCAGCGAGTTGGTCATCATGGTGCAGAAAGAAGTTGGCGAACGACTCACCGCTACGCCTGGCAGCAAAGCCTATGGCGCTGTCACGGTCATGGTTCAATATGCGGCCACAGCGGAACGCGCTTTTGATGTCGGCCGACGCGCTTTTGTGCCTGCGCCAGAGGTGGACTCCACCATTCTCCATCTTAAACCTTATGCAGAACGTCCTGTGCAGGCTAAAGACGACGCCACGATGCGCCGTGTGGTGAAGGCCGCTTTCAGTCAGCGCCGCAAAACGCTGCGTAATTCCCTCTCCAGCTTGGGCTGCGACAAAGCACTGATCGCCACCTGTTTGGAACAATGCGGCATTGACGACAGCCGCCGCGCTGAAACGGTGTCAGTAGCCGAATTTGTCGCTTTGGCCGATGCTTTCTACGAACAAGGAGGACGCCAATGAACGCACGTAAAAATTATGAGGAATGGTGCGCCCGCACCGATTTAACAGAAGCAGAACGTGCCGAACTTGCAGCTATGGCTGACGATGAAATCGCCATCACCAAGGCTTTTGGCGCCACCCTCTCCTTTGGCACGGCTGGTTTGCGCGGCATTATGGGCATGGGGTCTAATTGTCTCAATCGTTTCACCATCGCCTGGGCCACCGCTGGCATTGCCGAATGGCTCTTAGAAACTGGCAAGGCCGGGCAGCCAGTGGTTATTTCCACCGATAGCCGTCTGAATCATAAAGAATTTGCACGCACCACTGCGCTGGTGCTGGCGCAGTATGGCTTCCCTGTACTGCTCTGGCGTCAGCCTACAGCCACACCAATCCTTTCCTGGAGTGTGCGTCATTTCCAGACAGCTGCCGGGATTATGATCACAGCCAGTCATAACCCACGCGATTACAATGGCTACAAAGCGTACGATGCCAACGGCTGCCAATTGTTGTCGGCCGACGCTTCCATTGTCACCCGTCATGCTGACACCTATTTCTCCGGTAAACCTTTCAACGTCACCGGCGACTTTGACGCTCTCTGTGCAAGCGGCGCCATTCGTCTGTTGGACGAAGAAATAGGCGACTATCTGCGCCTGATCGAAAACACCGTCGCGCCACTCCAAGATACCCAGGCACCAGCCCTGCGTATTGGCTTCACGCCATTGCATGGTGTTGGCGGTGCGCCGGTGCGCCACATTCTGGAAAAATTAGGCATGGATGTGGCTGTTGTGGAAGACCAGTTTGAACCAGACGGCCATTTTCCAACGATCGCTACGCCAAATCCGGAGCTCCCAGTGGCCTTTGATGGACTGTTTGCGCTCGCTGCCAAAACCGACTGCGACTTACTCATTGCCACCGATCCCGACAGCGATCGCCTCGGCGCCGCTGCCAAAAACGACAAGGGGCAATGGCAGCTCATCAGCGGCAATCAGCTTGGGGCCTTGCTGATCGATTTTCTTGCCGAAACCCGCGGCGTGAGCGAGGGCGACACCATCATCACAACAACGGTTACCTCGCAATTTGGCAAAGTCGTCGCTCGTCATCACGGCTACCAATTATTAGAAACATTTACAGGCTTTAAATACATCGGCAATTGCGTCAGCGACGTAGCCGCCGATCCAAATAAACACTTTGTTCTCGGTTACGAAGAATCCTATGGCTATCTTTACGGCGAACACGCTCGCGACAAAGACGCCATTGTCACTGCCGCCCTCGTTGCCTGCATGGCACAGGCCGACAAGCGGCAAGGCCGCAGCTTGCTTGATCGTCTCGCTGCTCTGTACGACAAAGTCGGTGCTTGGAGCGATCGCCTGATCAACCTGGTGTTCGACCCAATCCCTGGACAGCCCGCCATCAGCGATGCCGTTATGAAAGAGCTGCGCGAACATCCGCCAACCGACATGGCCGGCGTTGCCGTTGATAAAAATATTGACTATCTGATCGGTATTGATTCTCTCCCGAAAGAAAATGTGTTACAATATATGTTGGCCGACGGTTCCGTTGTATGTTTCCGACCATCTGGAACCGAGCCTAAAATGAAATGCTACATTAGTGCCTGCGGGGCCACTCTCGCCGAAGCAGACGCGTTGAGCAAACGCATTGAACAGGCATTTCATTCTTTTGTTGCCCAATTGAAGGAGGATGCATCACATTGATACAAGCGGATTTTTCAAACGCTCATACCGACCTCTCCGATCCTGCACTGGCTGAACGCGTCGCAAAGATCCACGAACGTCTGCACCACCAGCCAGATCTCATGTGCGGTTGGGTGGAATATCCATTCCAGGTCTCTGATGCTGAACTTGACAAAATCATTCAAGCTGCAGAAGAAGTACGCAGCCGCTGCAGCGTTTTTATCGTAATCGGCATTGGTGGTTCTTATCTCGGCACCATTGCCGGCATCAGTCTGCTGCGTCCGCCGTTTGAAAAACGTGGAACCATTGGCAATCCGCGTATCATCTTTGCCGGACAGCATCTGAGCAGCGAATACTATAATCATTTAATGGAAATTCTGGAGGATCCGGAAGAAGAAATTTGCGCCTGCATGGTCAGCAAATCCGGTACCACCACGGAGCCAAAGGTCATCTACGCCATCATTAAAGACGTGCTGAAAAAACGTTATGGCGATAAGCTCAACGAGCACATGACCATCATCACCGATCCACGCTGGGGTTATCTTCATGAAGAAGCCGAAGCAAACAATTTCCCATGCTTTGAAATTCCCGTCGACATCGGCGGCCGTTATTCCGTGTTGACAGCAGTCGGACTTTTCCCATTTGCTGTCGCAGGCATTGACATCAAAGCCATGATTCGCGGCGCGCGTCAATCGGCCACCATGTTCATGGAACCACGGCTGGAATACAACGATTGTTATCAATATGCCGCCATTCGCCACCTGCAATCGCAGGCCGGTAAGCGCATGGAAATTTTCGAAGTGTACGAAGGGAACCTGCTCTACTTCACCGAATGGCTGCGCCAACTTTTTGCTGAAAGCGAATGCAAAGACGGCAAAGGCCTGTTCCCAGCCACCATGCAAATGACCACCGATCTTCATTCCCTGGGTCAGTTCCTGCAGGAAGGACGTCAGGACTTCATCGAAACGGTGCTCTTTGTGGATCACATCGAAGACAAAATCAAAATCCCACCGGGCGTTGCCGGCAGCTGCACCAGTTTGCATTGTCTCAACGACATCATTCGTCACAGCGTCTGCACGGCTCACCAAGAAAACAATACGCCAAACATTTTGCTGAACATCAGCGAATTTTCGGCCTTCACCTTCGGTGAAATTGTTTACTTCTTTGAAAAAGCCTGCGCCATCAGCTGCTATCTCACTGGTGTGGATCCATTCAACCAACCAGGTGTTGAAAACTATAAAACCGAACTCAAGGCGCGCATTGAATCCATGATCAATGCCGACCATTCTACACAAGCCTAACACAACAAGCTTCAATCATGCTGAAACAAAGGAGGGTGCCTTTTGAGCTATCAGGCTTTATACCGCGTCTATCGTCCTCAAACCTTTGCGGCTCTGATCGGACAAGACGCTATTTCCCAGACGCTCTTGAACGCCCTCCGTCATCATCGCCTTGCGCATGCGTATCTTTTCTGCGGTCCTCGCGGCACCGGCAAAACGAGCACCTCAAAGATTCTCGCTAAAGCCGTCAACTGTCTCGATCCGCAGGACGGAGAGCCCTGCAACGAATGCGAAAACTGTCGCGCCATCAACGAAGACCGTTTTCTCGACGTTATTGAAATCGACGCCGCCTCCAACCGCGGCATCGATGAAATCCGCAACATCCGTGAACAGGTGCGTTTCACGCCAAGCATGGGCAAGCGCAAAGTCTACATCATCGACGAAGTGCACATGCTGACAACCGAGGCTTTCAACGCGCTCTTAAAAACGCTGGAAGAACCACCGGAGCATGTGCTTTTTATTTTGGCAACCACCGATCCGCAAAAAGTGCCGAAGACGGTGCTTTCGCGCACCCAGCGTTTCGATTTCCATCGCATTCCAACAGCGGTGCTTGCGGCCCACCTGCGCGACATCTGCGACCAGGAAGGCATTGACGCCACCGACGACGCGCTCACCATGATCGCGAAAAATGCCGCCGGTGGTATGCGCGACGCCATCAGCCTGCTGGATCAGACCATCGCCTTTGCTGGCGACAGCATCGACAAGCAAGCCGTCACTCAAATGATCGGCGGCCTTGACGACGAAGCCCTGGCAGCACTGATCGATGCCCTCACGCAAGGGGACACCACCGCCCTCTTCCACACTCTGGAAGAACTGCTCGCACAAGGCAGCGATGCCCGCGCTCTCATGCAGAGCATCCTCGTCTACTTGCGCGATCTGCTCCTGACCCGCGTTGGCAGCAGTGCTGAAAGCACTGCCTCAAACGATACCCTGCGCCGTCAGGCCAGCGCACTCAGCCTGCGCCAGCTGGAACAACTGCTCGCCAAAGCTGCCGAAGCCGAACGCGACATGCGCATCGCTCCAGACGGTGAACTCGTACTGGAGCTCACCCTCGTGGAAATGGCCTTGCTGCTTCACGACACTCCGGCAGCCGCAAGTGTGCCAAGCAAAGGCGCGCACCTGCCCCTTGCCGGCAGCACGCCACAGCATCCAACACCGCCCGCCGCAGTCACACCACAAGCGGCACCAGAAAGCGCCACCGCCCCAGCCAATCCTGCCACAGCAGCACCTGCTCCGGCAACGAGCGGCGACAATGCAGCCACCCTCGACGCCCTGCGACGTCTCTGGCCGCAAACCGTGGAAGCCCTCAAAGATGTCAGCATCCGCATCCACGCCTTTGTCAAACCGGCTGAGCTGGTGCGTTATGAAGACGGCACTCTCACGCTGCGCTGGCCGCGCGGCGCCATCTTCAACTGCAAGCAGATGCGTCTGGCCGACAACCAGAAAATCCTTGCGGACACATTGGCCACTCGCTGGCCCCACCCTCTCAAGTTCAACTGTGAACTTGAAGAAGAACCCAAGCAGGACCCTGCGATCAACCTGGCCGGAGCCATTCATCAGGTATTCGGCGAGGATGTACCCATAGAAATTATTGAAGAAAAACCAAAACATCACTAAGGAGGCCCAACAATGGCTAATATGCAAAACATGATGAAACAGATGCAGAAAATGCAGCGCAACATGGCGAAGATTCAGGAAGAACTCGCTCAGACTCCAGTAGAAGGCACCGCTGGCGGCGGTGTGGTTAAAGTCACCGTCAACGGCTCCAATCAAGTGCTCTCCGTTGAACTGGCACCAGAAGTGGTTGATCCAGACGACATCGAAATGCTCCAGGACCTCATCGTCGCTGCTGCTAACGACGCCATCAACAACGCGCAGAAACTGTCCGAAGAACGCATGGGCGCTCTTACCAAAGGCATGAAGCTGCCTGGCGGCATGGGTGGTTTGTTCTAATGCAGCCCTACCAGGATGCCATTGGTGAGATGATCGACGCCTTTGCACGCCTGCCTGGCATCAGCCGCCGCGGCGCCGAACGTCTCACCTACTACCTGCTTCAGCAGCCGGAAGAAGTCAGCGACACCCTCGCCCGCGCCGTTCACAACGGCCGCCACAGCATGCATTACTGCAAACGCTGCTTCAACCTCACCGACGAAGAATTCTGTCCCATCTGCAGAAGCAGCAAACGCGACACCCATCGTGTCTGCGTTGTCGAAGAAGCCCGTGACATCATTGCCATCGAGCACAGCGGCGCCTTCAATGGCCGCTACCACGTTCTCGGCGGCATCATTAGTCCAATGGACGGCATTGGCCCTGACCAGCTTCACATCAAAGAGCTCATGCAGCGCATCGACGACGAAGGCATTGAAGAAGTCATCCTCGCCCTCAACGCCAGCGTCGAAGGGGAAGCAACCACTCTCTATCTGATCAGCCAGCTGCACAACAAAAACGTCAAAGTCAGCCGCATCGCACAGGGGCTTTCCGCCGGCAGCGACATCAAATACGCCGACCAAATGACGCTTTCTCGTGCAATTGAAGGCAGAACCGAAATTAACTATTGACAAATACACGAAAACCGTGTATTCTATAAAAGTGCTTTTGAGAAGTACTTCGCGGATGTGGCGGAATAGGCAGACGCGTACGTTTCAGGTGCGTATGCCGCAAGGCGTGTGGGTTCAAGTCCCTCCATCCGCAGAACAAAAAGACGAGCTGATTGCAGCTCGTCTTTTTTTATTGCCAAAATCGCCCGCATTCTTGCCCGCCCAGCGCCGCTGGCTTATACTGACTGTAAGAACACAGCCTTTTTGCAACCCATCAAACGGAGGATTCAGCCATGATCTACACCGCTCTGACAAACAAAGCCATGAAAATCGCCTACAGCGCGCACCACGGTCAGACCGATAAAAGCGGCCTTCCCTATATCTTTCACCCTTATCATCTGGCCGAACAGATGACGGATGAAACCAGCACCTGTGTGGCCCTGCTCCACGACGTCATTGAGGACACCCCACTCAGCCTCGATGATCTCGCGCAGGAATTTCCTCCAGCCGTCATCGAGGCTCTGCGCCTTTTGACACATACGCCAGACGTGGATTATTTTGACTATGTACGCGCCATCTGCCAAAACCCTGTCGCAAGACAAGTAAAATTAGCCGATCTCACCCATAATTTGGACAAAACACGCTTTGCCGGCTGCTCAGCCATCAGCGCCGACGCGCTAACCCGCCGAAGGGAAAAATACGCAAAAGCCAAAGCCATCTTGGAAAACTGTCCTTCCTAACGACTCATTAGGACGCGTCACTCTTTCTTCCATACACTAAAACAGCAAGCCCTTTTTATAAAAGGCTTGCTGTTTTTTGATTGAATCATTCCGCCTTTGAGCGGAAAATAAACGTATTTAACGACCGAATACAATAACGCACGCATTCGCTGACCTTTTCTTTGGACAAGTTCCAGGTGATGATGACGCTGAAAATAAAAATCACTAAAATCTGCAGCGCAGGCGTCGAGATGAAAGACATAGCGCCAAATAAGACAGCGATGCAATACGTATGCAAATAGTAGACAGGGAGCGTGTGCTGACCAATGCGGCTCAGGAAAATGCGCTTTGAAGTCATCAGCACATTACCAGCAAAGATCCAGCCAAAACCGATGAGGTACCCAATGATGCTAAGCAGAAATCCGATCCGCACGTCTTCAATGCCACTGTCCACGAAGGACCGATCCCACCAAAAGAACAACTCCGGTACACCACAGCGAATGACAATGCAGGTATAGACCGCAGTAATTGGCACCATAGCGATCGCCGCCAGCGTTTTGATCCAGGATGCAGCGCGTGGCTTTGACATATCGTAAAAATAACCGAAAAGGAAGAACGGCATCAGCTTGATCACTCTTGACAGGGCCAGAAAATTATTGAACTCGTCAAAAAGTCCGGCGACAACGCCGACACATAAACTAAAAAACACAACATGCTTGATGCGGCACAAATCCGGCAGCATGATTTTCCAGATGAACAGTGCCAACACATACCACAGCGTCCACGATGGCGTCAGCAAAGAATGTATAGAATGCTCGCCAATGTTCTCAAGATCTCCATAAAAGTACGCCCCCACCAAATGCAGGATGTTCCAAACAATGTTCAAGGCAAGAAACGGCACCAGAAAATTTTCCACCGCATTTCTTCGCCCTTTCTCTAGGTTTTTAGACGTGCATCCAGACAAAAACACAAAAACCGGCATGTGAAACTGGTAAATAAAAACATACAGCCATCTAGCCGCTGCCATCTCTTGGCGCACCAATTCCAGGCCATGTCCAAACACAACCAAAAAGATCAACAGACCTTTCAGATTGTCAATTTTGTAATTACGCTGCATGAATTCCACAACAATCAGCTCCTATAGTGCAATACTTTTTGTTCCAGCTCCTTACCAATTGCCGTGGCAGATTTTGCATTCAGGTGCACCCCATCCACTGTCACCGACAGATTCAACATCGATGAAAACACATCTTTCGTTCGAGGCCACAGTTTCATTGCCGCCGTCGTGAAAGCCACGCCAGAAAAGCAATGCTTGCAGAAGTGCCGCTCGCTGTCCCCCATCAGCTTTTCCTGGATGCCGTAACAATCCACAAAAGGCAGCGCATAATCGGCCGCAATCTGCGCGATCACTGCATTATAGCGTCGGATGGTCTCCTGTGGAAAATCTTCAATTTCAAAATATGGAATGCCCACAAGAACGATCCGCTGCTCGTATTCTCTCAGTTTTTTGATGCCATTCCGATACATTCGCTCAAACTCACGCACATTTCTGGCCGGACGTTTTCGTGGCGCCGCCCCTTTCGCACGCAGGCTCCAGAGAAACGATGCCGTCCGTTTGTATTGCAGCAGCAAATCATTGGTGCCAGCCGCCACTACATAAATGCCCGGCGCATGTGTTGCATCCTCCGCATAGGAAAGCATGCGTTTAAAAATGCCATAGGTGGTGTCGCCGTTTTTGCCGAAGTTGAGACATTGAATCCCAGCTTTATGATCCGGCACATAGCTGTAGCCCAGCTGCCCACGCGTCAGGCTATTGCCCCAAAAATAAATGTTCATCATAGTCCCTTTCCCCTGTACATTTTCTAAAATTGTTATTTTTTCTCTAATACCATTATATTATGCACAATAGCCTTGTTCAATTGATATCGTTCTGCCATCTATTTCTAATATTTTTGCAACGATGACCCAGGCTGCAGAAGTAATTTGCGCTCAAAATCGTCTCATGATATAATAAATAGATGTCTACAAAAAGGAGTGTGAATGAATGAGTCCGCGCAAAAAAAAGCCTCATAAGAAGCCTGCGACTTCCAAAAAGGCTCCTGCGACGCGCCGACCGCCTGCCAACCACAGACGTCGTCCACCTGCCAAACGAAAACGGCAAAACGCCGATACCATCATGAATACTTTTGTTTTCGGCATTGCGGTCTTTCTGGCTCTTTGTGCCATCAATCTCATTGGTCTCACCGACTATGTAGAAGAAACAAAGAGCACCACCGTAACCTATCAGGTTGGTGATCCAGAAAGCTTTTTCGAAGCCTTAGGACCGATCGCTGAAAATTACGCCGACACCGGTCTTTATCCATCCGTCATGCTGGCACAGGCAGCGCTGGAAAGTAATTTCGGCGAATCTCAGCTCTCATTCGATTATAATAATTATTTTGGCATTAAGGCCCATGGTCACCATCGCAGCGTGCGTTTGGCGACCACGGAATATTACGATGGCGAAGAAACCATCATCCGCGATTATTTCTGTGTTTACAGCAGCCCTGGCGACTGCTTTGAAGATTATGCGGAAATCATCACACAAAACGCCAACTACAGCGACGCTGTCGGCGCTTCTTCACCGGCAGAGTCCGCTCGCGCACTGCAAGCTGGCGGCTATGCCACCGACCCGAACTACGCCAGCAAGGTCATTTCTGTCATCAACGAATACAACCTAACCCGATTCGATCCAATGGATACGCCGGGATCCAACAGTTCCAACGCATCAAGCGACGAGAAGGAGGCGGACAACAAATGACGAAAAAGCTCTGGACACGCCCATTCATCATGATTATGGGCATCAACTTTTTGATTTTTCTCAGCTTCAATATGATCAACCCCTCTCTGCCGCTGTACTTCCAGGACCTCGGCATCAGCGAAACGATGACTGGCGTTTGCATCAGCATTTTCACCGTTGGCTCCATGCTGATTCGCCCGATTGCCGGCGATGTGCTGGACCATTTTGGTCGCCGCAGCGTATTTTTTATTAGTATGATGCTGCTTGCGGTTCTGGTGTTCTGTTATTCTTTCACAGCAACGATTGCCCTAATCCTGGTGCTGCGTGTGCTGCATGGCATTGACTGGAGTTTCGCGTCCACATCCACCTCAACCATCGCC
Source organism: uncultured Peptococcaceae bacterium (assembly GCA_937922955.1). Classification (GTDB taxonomy): domain Bacteria; phylum Bacillota; class Peptococcia; order Peptococcales; family Peptococcaceae; genus UMGS1590. The sequence continues at coordinate 22,032 of CALAKO010000210.1, forward strand.
ACGGACATCATTCCGCGTCACATGACCGGTACCGGCATTGGCATCTTTGGCATGTCCATGTCGCTGGCTCTGGCGGTCGCACCAGTCCTAGCCGTGGATTTGATGGAACGTTTCAGCTTTGGCGTTATGATCGACGTCAGCTCCATATTTCTCATTCTTGCTTTAGCCTTGGGCTTTTTCTTCCCGTTTGAAAAAACTTTGCAGCATGCCACGCCTGTTAAAGCGCAGACCCCAAAGGAAAAACGCACCATCATTGAGCACAGCGCCATTCTGCCCGCCGTTATCATGGGCTGCATCACGCTGACAATGAGCGCCGTGACCACCTATGTGCCGCTTTACGGCACCACCCTCGGTCTTGGCAACACCGGCTACTTCTTCTCTATTTATGCCATCGGCTTGCTGTTGGTGCGTGGCTTTATCGGCCGCGTCATCGACCGCTTCGGCATTGTGGCTGCAACCTTGCCATCCTTTGCCTGCATGCTCGTTGCCATGTTCCTCTTGGGAATGGCGCAAAATCTGCCCATGCTCCTTGCAAGCGGCTTCCTTTATGGCTCCGGCTTCGGCGGCGCTCAGACCACCATGCAAAGCCTCTCTGTTATGAACGCACCAGCAGACCGTTTTGGCGCCGCCAATGGCACCTTCTTCATTGGGTTTGACCTGGGCATCGGCTTTGGCGCGCTTTTGGCCGGCACCCTCAGCGACCATTTTGGATTCCGTTCCATGTATTTGCTGCTCATGATTTTTATTGTAATTGCGATTCTTCTGGTCATTAAATTCCGTCCACATAAACTTTCAAACATGTAAACGTAGAAAGGATTCTTTCATGAAACATCTTATTGCTTCCGATCTCCACGGCAGCGGCAGCTGCACCCGCCTGCTGCTCGAACGTTTCGCTGCTGAACAGGCCGACGTCCTTGTGCTTCTCGGCGATCTTCTTTACCATGGTCCACGCAACAATCTGCCTGGCGAATACGACCCAAAAATCGTCTCCGCCCTGCTCAACGAACACAAAGACCACATCATTGCCGTGCGCGGCAACTGTGAAGCAGAAGTGGACCAGATGATGCTGGAATTTCCATGCATGGCCGATTACACCTATCTCTGGCTGGACAACACCCCGATCTTTGTCACCCACGGCCATCGCTACAACAACACGCATCTGCCACCGATTGCCACTCCACGCACAATTCTCTTGCACGGCCACACCCACGTGCCAGCTAACGATACTTTCCCGACCCATCGTTACATGAACCCGGGCTCCACCACACTGCCAAAGCAGAACAGCCCAAAAAGCTACATGCTTATTGACGATGGCAAAATCTATTGGAAACACCTCGAAGACGGCACCATCTACATGGAAGACGTGCTCAACAAAGGCGAATAACCACAACATGCAAACAGTCCGCTGCGGCGACCGATCTGGTCCCCACAGCGGACTGTTTTTCATTGATAAGGCAGCTCCGGCGCTTCACCGGCCGCCACTTTCTGCTCCAGCGCACGAATGCACTCGTCGTAGCCGCTAAGGGCTGAAAACGCTGCAAACTGTGCCGCTCGCTGGGCACGCGGCATCGGCGGATGCCGCTTGGAAACATGGTGCGGCTTGTGCAAAATGGCTTCATAT
>CALAKO010000211.1 GCA_937922955.1 uncultured Peptococcaceae bacterium
AAAACAAAGGCAAATTCGGCGCCAATGCCATTCTCGGCGTATCTCTGGCTTGCGCAAAAGCTGCTGCTATGGACGCTGCGCTGCCACTGTACCGTTACATCGGTGGTGCCAATGCCAAAGTGCTTCCAGCACCAATGATGAACATTCTCAATGGTGGGAAGCATGCCGACAACAATGTTGACATTCAGGAATTCATGGTTATGCCACTTGGCGCAAAATCCTTCAAGGAAGCATTGCGCATGGGTACCGAAGTGTTCCATTCTCTGAAAGCCGTATTGAAGGCCAAAGGCTACAACACCGCTGTTGGTGACGAAGGTGGTTTTGCACCAAACCTGAGCTCCAACGAAGAAGCGTTCCAGGTGATTGTTGAAGCCATCAAGCAGGCTGGTTTTGTTCCTGGCGAAGACGTTTATCTTGCCATCGACGTTGCGTCTTCCGAACTTTACAAAGATGGCATCTATCACCTCGCTGGTGAAGGTGTTGACCGCACCGCTAGTGAAATGGTTGATTTCTATGAAGCAATGCTTGATAAATACCCAATCATCTCTATTGAAGATGGTCTCTATGAAGACGACTGGGATGGCTGGAAAGAAATGACCGATCGCATCGGCAAACGTGTACAGCTCGTTGGGGACGACCTGTTTGTTACCAACACCCGCCGTTTGAGCCGTGGGATCGAAGAAGGCGATGCCAACAGCATTCTTATTAAAGTCAACCAGATCGGTACTTTGACTGAAACGCTCGAAGCCATCGAAATGGCTAAAGAAGCAGGCTACACCGCTGTTGTTTCCCACCGTTCCGGTGAAACCGAAGACACCACTATCGCCGACATTGCAGTAGCAACCAACGCTGGTCAGATCAAAACCGGGGCACCATCCCGTACCGACCGTGTCGCAAAATACAATCAGTTGCTCCGCATTGAAGAAGATCTGGGCGATCGCGCTATTTACCGTGGTAAGGATGGTTTCTACAACCTCAAATAAATCTTGCAAATCAGGCGTAAATGTGATACCATTTATAGATGGCTGGTATAACATGCCTATTTCGGATTAAGGAGGATATTGTATGTTGCATACCGTTTTGCAGATTTTGCAAATTATCTGCTGCCTTGGCGTCATTGCTACAGTCTTGCTGCAGTCCGGACGTAGCGCTGGTTTATCTGGCTCCATCAGCGGCGGTGCTGAAACATTCTTAGGCAAAAAAGGCCTAGATGATCAGTTGGCAAAAGCGACAGCTGTTTTTGCGATTTTGTTCATGATTCTGTCCTTTGTGCTGACCATGCTGCTTGGCTAGAATTTGATACGATGCATGCTTCGGGATGCATCGTTTTTTTATGGGAAGGAACATCAACATGTATATCAACAAAAAATTCCTGGATTTTATGTTTTCTGGAAAAATGCATTACGAAGGATCAGAAGAAAGCACCTTCATGGTTAAAGAGCCACAAGGTGTGCTGGTGGTTACCAAAGGCCGCATCGTCCTGGCAGATCCTTACGCCATCAACTATGGCATCGTCATTTCTGAAGATATTCCGAACAATAAATTTCCGGTATCAACCTTTACTGCTCATTTAGAGCCACACGATGAAGTGAAAGTAGCCGGTTTCCTCCTGCAGTTTGACGAAGAAGCTGTGCCTGATGAATGGAAAATGTGTCTGCCTAGCGGCGTGAATGCTGATGAGATTCCAGATGACGAATACTATGGCGTGTCGACGGAAAGTGGTAACGTGACCGTTTGTGCCGAACAAACCGTTGGCTGGCTGTTGGAACACCTGGAAGAATCGGCTGAAGTTCTTGAAGATATTGAAAAACAAATTGGGGCGACGTATTTTGCCAATGGCGGTGTGGCCAATTCCAAACTTCCAAAACTCGACGTCAACTTAATCACGATGGTTGGCGGAAGCCCAGAACAAGGCTATCCTGCTTATTGGGGCTACAAAGATGGCAAAGTGGTCTGCATGGCCATCGATTTTCTTGTGGTTGATTGATGGTTTTTCTTGACGACAGAGCCATTTGTCTGTATCATTTAATAGGGCACCCTTTGTAAAGAAGGGTCAATTATGTGCTTACGTCCCTATTCGTGTGAATAGGGATTTTTTTTGTTATATAAACAAGGAGGAACTTTATGACAAAATACATCTTTGTGACAGGCGGCGTTGTTTCTTCAATTGGGAAAGGGATCGTCGCAGCATCTTTGGGACGTTTGCTGAAAAATAAAGGGTATAAGATCACCATTCAAA
>CALAKO010000212.1 GCA_937922955.1 uncultured Peptococcaceae bacterium
CGACGACCTTGGCATCATCAAAGGCGGGCCTGCCGAGCGGCGGCGCTTCATCGACCGCGAACTCGACGCCCTCTATGTCGATTACGACACCACCCGTCACTCTTACGAACGGGTGACCAGCCAGCGCGCCGAACTTCTGCGCGACATTCGCCGCCACCGCGCCGACAAAATCCTGCTTGTGCCTTGGAACCTCCAGCTGGTGGAGCTGGGCGTGCGCATGATTCGCCGGCGCATGGACCTGCTCGCCTTTCTCGTGCCCCAGGCACGGCGCGTGCATGCTTTCCTCACCGGCCACAAAGGCAGCTTCAACGTTACCTATCAGTCCAGTTTGGGCCAGGTGCTGCACGAAGACGACGCCGCCATGAAGACCCATTTTCTCGATCTTCTGGCTGAGGTGGAAGACGAAGAAATTGCCCGTGGCGCCAGCCTCATCGGCCCTCATCGCGACGACCTCGTGTTCTATGAAAACGGCATCGACCTGCGCACCTACGGCAGCCAGGGACAGCAGCGCACTGCCATCCTCTCCATGAAGATGGCCGCCATCGATGCCTACGAGCAGCATTTGGACCAGAAACCGCTGCTCCTTCTGGACGATGTCATGAGCGAGCTCGACTTCGACCGCCAGCGCGCCGTCATGGAAATTGTCATCAAAAAGAAAATACAAACCTTCATCACCGGCACCGGTCTCGACTTCACCTTCAAGAACTTCGGCTACGACCCGGTGTTTCAGATCAACGATGGACATATTGTTGAACAAAAATAAGCCATTCTCATCATTCTTTGCAGGCGCAAAGGATGGTGGAATGGTTCTTTTTTTATCTATTATGCTGTATAATACAAAATCATAATTACTATTGCGTAAAAGAGGGAACGCTATGCATGTTGCTGTGTGTGACGATCATTACATGGAAGTGAAAATGATCGAAGATTACTTAACAAATCAGCATATTGAAGTGGATCATTACGAGAGTGGTGAGGCGATCATCGCCGCTTACCGTGATCAGGGCCAGCGCTATGACGCTGTTTTTCTCGACATTGAACTGGAAGAACTCGACGGCTTCCATACCGCCGACATCATCTATGCCATCGACGACACCGTGCTCATTGTCTTTGTCACCAGCCATCATGACTATGTGGAAGAATGGTTCAAATTCAGCGGCGTGTGGTTTTTGCACAAGCCTGTCTCAGTGGACGCTCTGGACGAAGCGCTGGCTCATTTGAAAAAACGGCTCGCCAAGCGTCGCCGCACCTACACCTTTAGCGACAAACGCCAAAGTGTGCGCCTGCGCTGTGAAGACATTCTCTATATTGAGGCGCAAGGACACTCGGTCATCATTCACACAAAAACAGACCAGAACTACACCATTTATAAAAGTCTCAAAGATATGGAACAGGAACTTGCTGGTGCCTTCTGCCGTGTGCACGATTCGTTCTTGGTCAACATGCAGCATATCCGCAGAATGGGCAGCGAAGAACGCTTCATCGACGGACAGGGCAAGCCAGCAACACGCAAACTTGGCCGCACGGTGCTCACACTTGATGGCTGCGCGGTGTCCATTCCTGTTGGCCGTGCCTATAAGAAAAACGCTGTTGAGGCGTTTATGCGCTTTCAAGAGGAGAAGTTTATTCCATGAGTATTGTTGATGTTGCCTATGGCCTCACTGCGCCCGTCGAGGCTGTGATGTTTTTTATGATGTTCGATGCCTTTTTTGAAAAGCGAAAGTCTTTTGCCCTTTGGCAGTATGTGGTTGGCTTCATTGCGTTGACAGCTATGATACAGTTGGTAAATAATGATCTATTGTATCGATTTTCTAATGCAATAGGAATGATCCTAGTTGGAGTTATTATTTCGTTATTTTTTTATAACGGAAACCTGCAAAAAAAAATTTTTGTTTCGATTTCTACTTGGGTAATTATGGCGGGAATTGAAATCATTGTTCTGAATATGATTGGTTTATTTTTTGAAATTACTGCATATGAAATCGTTCATATTCCTGCCTATCTTGTTTTGGGCATTATTATTTCAAAAGGATCAGCGTTGGGAATTTGTTATGGTATTCGTGTGAGAAGTAATTTGAAACAATTTGAACTGGGATGGTCGTATTGGTTTATTTTTGTGATATTGTTTTTCACATCTATATTGACTTCATTTATGATCTATTGGATGCTCTATGTGTTAGATAATTCAACATACAATTTGATAGCGATGGTTTCTTCTATTGGTTTATATGCTGCTACTTTTTTAGCGCTCTATCTTTATGAGCGCTCTGCGAAGCAAACCCAGATCATTCATCGACAAGAGCAGGCCGAGCAGCACATGCAGCATCAGCTTAAACATCTGGATGAAATCATCCTTAAGCAAAATGAACTGCGCCGCATCCGCCATGACATCAATGGCCATTTTACGGCCTTACAAGGCTATTTGGATGCTGGCGACATTCAGGGCGGCAAGCGCTACCTCGCTGATCTGACCGATACGTTCCAGGCAGCTGCGCCCTCCATCCACACCGGCAACAATGCGCTGGATGCCATCCTCAACGCCAAGCAGTCGCTGGCGATGAGCAAAAACATCACCTTTTCTACTAAGATACGCATTCAACAGGCGCTGCCCATCGCCCCTCGCGATCTCTGCATCATCTTTAGCAATGCGCTTGACAACGCCATCGAAGCCTGCGACCGTCTGCCGCTGCAGGCCGAAAAACGCATCGACCTTCTTCTGATGGAAGAAACCGAAACCCTCTACTGCAAAATCACCAACACCGCGCCTCTTCGGCACAGTTCGGATTTTATCACCAGCAAAAGCGACTCGATCAACCATGGCTTTGGCCTGAGCAACATCCGCGAAGCCCTGGACACCTACGATGCGACGCTGAACATTACACAAAACGGCCCCCTCTTCACGCTGGAATTTCTCCTGTTTTTATAATTTATTCTCAGAAAAAATGCACGCACAAGCCAAGAATCATGGCTTTGTGCGTGCATTTTTGTATTTTTCAGAGAACATCATGTCGTTTATGCTGTGCGGCGGTCGTTTACGCTGTTTCACGGCACAATAATGAAATGGATGGTATCATTAAAAAGCAGAGAGATGCGATCCATGTATAGAATAATGATGCAAGCTTCAGTGTATTTTGTTGCCCAGCAGCTATTTTTCATAGGAGGAGTAAAAAAACAGGTATTATGTTTTTTGAAGACTTAATCATGAATGAAAAATCAAAACGAAAATTGAAAGCATGTCTCTTTTTGGTGAA
>CALAKO010000213.1 GCA_937922955.1 uncultured Peptococcaceae bacterium
ATTTTCCTACCAGGGGTTCTTTTGTACTGTCCGTTTAATCTGGGGCAGTACACAAAGCGTTCATGCGGTTGTTTTTATCGACAGCCAGCCCTCAAGATTTGAGCGGGCCATAGAAATAAGAGGCTGTGGCTCCGCCATCAATGAGGAAGTCCGCTCCAGTGATGAATGCTCCTCTATCGCTCATGAGCAATTCTGCCACATTCGCCACTTCGTCGGCAGTGCCTGAGCGGCCTGCCGGGCATTTGGCGAACATGTTTTTATAAAAGTCACCGCGCGGGCCATTAAATTCATCAATGGCCAATGGCGTCACAATAATGCCAGGAGAGATGGAATTGATGCGCGCGCCGCGTGCTCCCCACTTGACGGATTCAGCCATGACGCGCTTTTCGTTGCAGCGTTTGGCCAGCTGGTACGCATGAAGGGTGTCGGTGATGTTTTCCGGCCGCAACAGTTCGAGCTCTAACAGTTCTTCACTTGGTGTGCAGGCCAGTTGTTCGTCTTCTTCTGGTGTCAAGGCTGGCATACGGTGGCCGGATTGGCTGGAAATCGTCACGCCAACACCGCCAGGCGCAATGACTTTGCCAACTTCCTCTAATAGTACCGCTGTGCCATATAGATCCACATTCAAAATGGCTTCAATCGGTGCCTGACTCGGTGACACGCCTGCTGCATTGACCATCATGGTAATCTCCCCATATTTTTGTGCTTCTACAATGAGGTTCTGTATGGAAGCTCTGTTGGAAAGATCCATTTCCACTGGCACCACGTCAAACCCAGCCGCATTCATGATTTCTGCTATGGTTTGCGCGTTTTCCAGCTTTTTATCCCCAACAACAATCTTCATGCCATAACCCATTCGCCGGGCAATCGCCATGCCAATCTGCCCGGCGCCAGTCCATATCATAACGTTCTTCTTCATGAGAGGTGTCTCCTTTCTTTATCGATTCAGCCACGCTGAAACAGCACCATCGCTCTGCGCCGCCTGTGAACCAAGGACCGCCAGTCCTTCGGTCACGGCTGCACCAGGACAAGCTTGACCAATATGGCCCACAGTATTGCCGAGGCCGCTGCCTTCATGGGTGCAGAATGGATGAATGGTTTTCCCTTGCCAATTGTAACGCTCCAAAAATGTGTACACCGCCATTGGCAGATCTCCCCAATAGTTCGGATAGCCCAGATAAATCTCGTCGACTGCCATGTCTTTTGGATACGCCGCCAACTCAGGGCGTGCCTGCTTTTTCAAATCTTCGCGCGCTTGTTGAATGCAGGTTTGGTAGCCGTCCGAATAAGGAACTGCCTGCTCAATCTTAAAAAGCGCTGCCCCTGTTGCTGCGGCAATTTTCTCAGCCACAATCTCAGTATTGCCTTTGTCCACATAACGATATTGTCCACCAAAATAATTTTCACCAGCTCGTGAATAATAAATCACCACTGCTGCCATCCAAATCCACTCCTTGCTTATGCCTATTTCAAAAACAGAACTTCTGTTATCGTTTTTATTGTAAAAGCGCCCTGTTTCACAATCAATTCAGGTTTCAACGGTTTCAAATAAGTTCAGCTAATACGAAAAGGCTGCGCCCATCAAAGATGGAACACAGCCTTCATTGTTATTTTGCAAAACACGTTTTCAGACAATCTGCAAAGGATTCCACATAGTAACCGGAATTTTCTTTTTTCCAAAACAGGCATAACTTTTGAGTAATCGGCGCGCCGTTTCGATAAAGCGACAGGCGTCGAATGATGTCATCTGGTATTGAACCGTTTTTCTCCACCACTGGCAAATAGCCCTGCCCGCTGGCAACAAGAAGTCGCGCTTCGGCCAGCGTTTCCGCAAAGAGAAACGTGCCGCGAAAACCAACAACTGTTTGAAAATACGCCTGTTCCTCCGCCTGCTGAGACGGGTCAGCAACAAGGATGCAGGGCAGATTTTTCAGCTCCTGCAAAGAAATCGCCGACGCCTCGGCCATGATGTTGTGCGCCGCAATTTCAACGCAAAAATCACTGGCCTCCAACACCAGATTCACATATTCCTCAGAAAAAGCCCGCCGCTGATCGTTTAATACGACATCGGCATCGCCATGACGCAGCCAGTAAAACAGTTCTTCATGATCGCCGCACATCAACTGCAACGATACCTGCGGATAAGCTGCTGCAAAATCCGCCAACGCCCTTTGTAATTGCAAGCCGCTGTAGCGCCTCAGATACCCAATTTTAAGCACCGCTTTGTCGCCTTGTGCAATTTTCACGGTATCTCGGCACATCTGCGAATAGTCGGCCACAAGGATCAGGCTTTTTTTATAAAAATACGCCCCTGCCGGAGTCAAGGTGAAGGAACGATTGTGCCGCTCCAGCAATTGAACGCCCAGCTCTTGTTCCAATGCTTTGATCTGCTGAGAAATGGCCGATTGTGAAATATGACATTCTTCCGCCGCCTCCGAAAAGCTGTTATGACGCACAACCGCTTGAAAATATTGAATCTGTCGCAGCATCAGCGATTCCTCCTGCCCTTTAATGATGACCCTATTATAACATAGAAAAAATTACCGAAAAAAGCCCTGCCCCTTCAAAAGGGACAGGGCCCGACAATCGTCAAATAAACAGTTCTGCTTCTTTACGCTGGCTACAAGCTTTTTTCAATGCCAAACCAGCCGCAAATTGCATAATTGGATGAATCGTTCGCGCATGTTGTGGGCAAATGGTCACGCAGCGCATGCAGGAAATGCAAGCTTTTTTATCAACATTCTGTGGGTGCAGACGGTCAATGGCTTGAACAGGGCATTTCTGAGCACAAAGGCCACAATTTGTACAAGCTTTTGTCGCTTTTGGCACCATGCTGACATTGCTTGTTTTATAGGGACGATTGCCAGGCAAATGAGGCGCTGATAATTCGCCGCTGGCGAGCTTCTCTTTGATACTCTGCGCAAAGGTTTCCAGCAGCTGCTGATCCTGGGCATCTGGTCGGCCGGTGGCAAATTGATGCGCAATAGAATGTTCGGCCACTGCAGCAATCGCAGCAACGACCTTAAAGCCTGCTTCCTTTACCGTATCCTGTAATTCCAGCAAGGTGTCCTCATAGGCACGATTGCCATAAACTGCCATCAGCACGGCACGCGCACCATTGCCACGACACTTTGATAAACGCGCCACGGCCGTTGTTGGCACACGCCCGCCGTAAGATGGCACAGCGATCACAGCCACATCGTCTTCATTCAACACTAAACTGCGAAAATCCTTCTTGCTATCACACAAATCCACCAATGTTACTTCATCAGCCAGTGTTTGAGCCACCATGTCGGCGGCTTTCATCGTACCACCGGTTGGGCTAAATACCATTTTATACACGTTCATCAGCAAATTTCCCCTTCTCTCAAAGTAATTGATGTTTCGACACGTTCCGAATCTTTTCAAAACGCAATCTTCCCCTCAGATACCAGTCAAACGTGATTAGATCTTGCATGATTCTATAATGACTGCTACAATTCTCGATGTAATACATCCTGTTACATCCTTCGAACAGTGTAGCACCCCCTTGATGTAATGTCAACAGTTACATCTCTTCCGATAATTCATTGAAAGGAACCCACCATGCAGATAAGTACAAAATGCTCCATTGCCGTCCACTGCCTCATCTTCATCCATGAAGCCAACGGTGTCGCAAAAGTCACCAGTAAACTTCTTGCTGAAAGCACGGGCTGCAATCCCGTCGTCATTCGCAACATCCTCAGTTCTCTTAAAAAAGCAGGGCTTATTACTGTGCCCCGCGGTACCGGCGGTGCTGAATTATGCGCCGATCCCACTCAAATCACCCTTTATCAAATTTACAGCGCCCTAGAGCCAAAAGGACTAACATCAATCATCGGCATTCACCCTTGCCAGGGCCGTTCCTGCCCCGTGGCACAAAACATTCATCAAGTGCTGAAAAAACCTTATCACAAAATCGAAGAAGCCATTCAAAACACCATGGAAAATACCACCTTGCAATCCATGATCGACGATTTTCACCAACTTACAGCATCAACCATATAAACAAAACGGTTCAGCCTCAAAAAATGAGTCTGAACCGTTTTTGTTTTAACGTTTTTTATACAGAATGATTTCTGGTGCTTCTCCGCCAGAGCCATAACTGCTGATCAGCAAATATTGGTCATCCGCCACGACACCATAAAAGCGCTCGCTGCCTGGCTGTGCAATCTGGGCGCCCAGATAAACACGCTGATCCTGCAAGAGCTTTACCGCGTCACCATTTGGCAGCGGATAGGCCAAATTCACGTAAAAACTATTCAGAAGCGTCACGTCTGTAATCGCCAATTGAGGAATATCCAGTGCGTTCACCTCTGCAATGAGGCGTTGCTTTTCCTGATGCAAACGTTCGCTTCCACCTTGCTGTACCCATTCAGCCGCCACGCAGCTGCCGCCAAATGGATGACCGCCAGTGTTTTCACAGCCACCACATCCCGCCGTTCTGGGACATTGTCCACAGCAATCCAGTCCACAATACGTCATTTTTTCATCCTCCTGTTTTCATCACGCCGCATGTATAGCAGCGGGTAAGGGTTGCCTTGCTCGTCCAGCTCGCTGCGCCGCTCCACCACAAAGCCCATGTGTTCGTAAAAACCTCGCGCCTGTGGATTTTGTTCATTAACCGTCAATGTATTCACACCATGGTGCGCGATGCCATATTGAAGCAGCCGCCTGCCAAGGCCCTGACCACGGGCTTCCGGCGCCAGAAAAAGCATTTCCAACGATGTATCCGCGATGCCCATAAATCCTAAAGGCCGTCCCACCTCGTCCACAACCACCAACAAATGAGGCACTTCCGCCAATGCCTGCGGCACATAGCACTTGATCTGCTCAATCTCGCTGGCAGACAAGAAATCGTGACTGGCCTGCACCGAACGTTCCCACACTTGCAGCAGCTGCGCCAACAATTCTGGGGTGCGCTGCGCCACCGTTATAATCGTCATCATCGTCACTTCCTGTACTTGATCTCGCTGCGTCGCACTTATCCCCATTATACACCGGCAGCCTGATTTTTTTGAACAACGAAAAACTCCCCTTGGCGCTGCCTCGAAATTGTAGGTTCGAGCTTGTCACCTTGGAGAGCTTGTAGGATGCATTTTCATGGTATGAAATTACAATACAGCACGGCTAGTGCCTGAAAAACGGAACACCGGTCACGCTTAGCAATCAGTCACCAATATCGGTGTGGCCCTGTTCAAATTCCCATTGCAGACCGTAGCGATCAATAAAGTAGAAGTAGCGCACCTGCCCCAGGATGTTCGCAGTCTCAACGTTGCGCGCATCGGTTTCACCCGGCGCCTGATCGAAGAAGCGGACATCGGACGGCTGCGTTTCGCTGATCTGATACACTTTGTAAGCCTCGGTCTCATTAATCAGGCGGGTATCCGGCATAGCCTGAATGTGTGCAAAGGCTGCTTCGATGTTGGTCACTTTCAACGCCACGTGGCGTGCCCCGCTCACATCGTTGGCGGCAAAAGTCACCGGCTCTGTCCGACCTTTTGGATAGTGGTATTGCATCAACTCCAAGGTCAGCTTGGTGCCCGGCACATTGACAAAAGCAATGGACACATCTCCCTCAGCCGCCTCCTCCACAAAACCTCCAGCTTTGAAAAAGCCTTCGTTTCTCCAATGGGACAGACAATGGTCCGGCTGCACCCCCAGCAGATCGCGGTAATAGTCCACAGCCTGCTCCATGTCGTCGACGAAAATGCAAATATGCGACAGCCCGATAATGTTCGGCTGTTCGGGCTGAATGGTGTTATTCATTGTATCGTTCATCTGTGATTCCTCCTAACGCAATCATTCAATAATCCCATGATCCCTAGCCAACGCCTCTATGCTGCGATCGTAGGTCGCCTCTGCTTCTTTAGAGAAAAAGCAGCCTGGAACGCCTTCATTATGATCACGGTGGTGTGCGACGCATTCGCAGCATTTTCCATGGCGCGGACAATCGTAGGTGCATGGGCAGTCCCGCTTATTGTCACATTGGTGTGTCATCATCGATTCTTCCTTTCTGTCCTAAACACTCAATTTCGGATTGTGCATATAGCCAGGCAGATCAAAGCTACGCCGCCTTCGACAAAATCCATCAAGGATGCTAAATTCTGTATGCGCTTGGTACTGCCTGACCAATAGATTCGGATAACAATTTCATTCTACCAAAAGTTCAAAATCAGCAAGCAAGTTGTACAAAATTTGATGTGTTTTGTGCAGAATTTACAAAGAAACGGCCCCTGCTTTTCGAACCATTTTTCGAAAAGCAGGGGTCGTTTTGCTGTACCAAGTTGAGCCATTGTATTGAAAGCTGGACAACCAGTCTCGGCCAAAGCCCGCGCCTCAATGCAGAACCAACGCTGGTTTAAAACCAAGATAATCACCACTGACAAGCATGTAGTTGACACCGCGCACCGAGCCACGGAGACTGTCGCCAAAGCGCTTGGCTCCGTGACAATGGGAATAGACGACCGTTTCCACACCGTATTCTTCAGCAATATCCGTAAACGGCGACGCATCCTCGAGAATGTTCGTCGGCGGGTAATGCAGAAACATGATGTACTTGCGATAGCCAGCCGCTGTTGCCTGTTCAAAAGAATCGCGCAAACGCGCAAGCTCACGCGCCACCAGTTTTTGCGCGTGACGTTCATTCTCTTCGTCCCAGCCAACGACGTGCCCCCAGGGATCCAGATAGAACGGCCCTTCAAAGGTGTAGCCCTTGGTGCCGACGAGGGCATAGTCCTGGTAGCTGGCAAAATTATTCTGCAGAAAAAAGAGCCGTCCTTCGTAAGCCGCGTTCAGCCGCTCTGTTTTCTTGGCATCCCAGAACATGTCGTGGTTGCCACGCAGGAGAATCTTGCGCCCTGGCAGCCGCTCAATAAACGCAAGGTCTTCCTGACATTCGTCCAACTTGCGTCCCCAGGAATGATCGCCAGTGAGAACAAGGGTGTCGTCCGGCGCAACGAGCTTATTCACGTACTTTTCTATTTTGCGTTCGTGATGCTTCCAGGCTTTACCGAACACGTCCATTGATTTATTCACTTGAAAGCTGAGATGCAAATCTCCCAGTGCATACAGCGCCATGCGCCATCTCTCCTTTTCCATTCAGTCACAGCTATTGTAACACATCCTGTGGCCGTATACGAAAAAAGCCTTTCCGGTAGAATGGAAAGGCTTTTTCAGCGTGTGTAAATGATGTTATTTGAGGAAGCCGTTGATGATTTGTTCTTCGGCTTCTTGTTCAGTGAGACCAAGGGTCATGAGTTTGATGAGCTGTTCACCGGCAATTTTACCGATGGCTGCTTCATGAATCAAGCTGGCGTCCACGCTGTTTGCCGACAGCTGTGGCGAAGCGATGACATGTGCATCGTCCATGATGATGGCGTCGCATTCGGTGTGGCCATAGCATTCGGTGTTGCCGTTGATGCGGGAGATGAATTCCTGGAAGGAATTGTCCTTCGCCACACTGCGGCTGACCACGTTGGCGCTGCAATGTTCCCCATTGAGATCCACCGAGAAGTTGGTCTTTGCCACCTGATCGCCAGTGGTGAGGATCTTTTCGCGAATGATGAGGGTTGCCCCTTCAGCCAGGTCGCCGCTGGTTTCGCGAATGGTGTCGTCGATGCCTTCGATCTGAGTGGTTTCCATTTCCAATTCTGCGCCTTCAGAAAGATGCAGAATGGTGGTTGGGTTCATGATCTGCTTCCCGCGGCCATCGCCTTCACCGAAGTGTTTTTCGATGTATTTAACCTTGGAATTTTTACCCACATAGAAGGTGTGAATCCCATCGTGCTGGCTGTCGCCGCCGCCACAGTTGTGGATGCCGCAGCCTGCCACGATAGTGATGTCGCAGTTTTCACCAATATAGAAATCGTTGTAAACAAGGTCTTTAAGACCACTCTGTCCAATAATGACAGGAATGTGCATGGATTCGTTGACGGTGCCGTCCTTGACATGAATCTCAATGCCCTGGCGTTCCTTCTGAGGAACAATTTCAATGTTTGCCGTGGAACGGCGGCCAGCCGCTTCGCCATCGGCGCGGATATTGTAAGCCCCGACAGGGAGTGCGTCGAGGTCAGCAACTTCTTTTAATAAACGTTTCTGAATTTCATCCATGGTCGTAACCCTCCTTATTTCGCCAATTTATCCATGATCTTTGTGCAGCCGCTGCCAATGATGTGAGGCATCACATCATCTGGCTTGCCGTCACGCACCACTTTGCCATCCTGCATCATGATGATACGGTCGGCAATGTTGAGAATGCGTTCCTGGTGGCTGATGATCAGGATTTTGCCGTTGGTCTTTTCGTTCATCTTTTCAAAGACCTGGATCAAGCTCTGGAAGCTCCAAAGGTCGATGCCGGCTTCTGGTTCGTCGAAGAGAGACAGCGCCGTGCTGCGAGCAAGCATCATGGCAATCTCGATGCGCTTCATTTCGCCGCCGGACAGGCTGTCGTTGAGTTCGCGGTCGATGTAGTCACGCGCGCACAGCCCTACTTCACTGAGGTAATCGCAAGCTTCGCTGAGGCTGGTGCCGCGGCCGGAAGCCAATGTCAGCAGGTCGATGACCTTAAGGCCCTTAAATGGAACCGGCTTCTGGAACGCATAGCTGATGCCAAGGTTGGCACGATCGGTGATGCTCCAGTCGGTAATATCCTGGCCATTGAAGGTGATGCGGCCGCTGGTCGGCTGGATGATCCCGCAAATGACCTTCATCAGCGTACTTTTGCCGCTGCCGTTTGGTCCAGTGATCGCAACAAACGGTTCGTCAATCTCCAGGTTCACGTCGTTAAGAATATTTGGGCGCTCCTCAACGCCGTAGGAAATATGTTCTAATTTTAACATGGTAACTCCTCCATTTAACCATATAAATAAGCTTTAATATTGATCAAGCGCTTCCTCAAAGGCTTCCAGCATGTACAGCACCGCCGCTGCACTTTCCGGCGGCAATGCCTGGGCAGTGGCAAGCACCTTGCGAAGCCGACAATCTCGATACGCGTAATAATTTTTCAAAATATCCTCGCCCGCTTGCGTCAGTCGAATGGTCACCGTTCCATTGCCCTCGCTCGATGGACTGCGCGCAATCAGCGCTTTCTTTTCGAGCTTGGCCAAAGTTTGGGAAACAGCTCCCTTGGTAATTCCCAGCAGCGTCGCAATCTGAGAAGGAATCACCGGCTGTTCATGCGCCACAACGTCCAACACCTGCGCCTCCGAGCCGCAGACGGTTTCTGCCGTGCCGAAGGTTTTGGGCTGCTTGGTCTTGGCGTTGTACTTATTGATGAGACGATAAGCGGTGATGTAAATATCTTTTCGTTCCATCAGTCACACCTCTTTGAGAACCGCTGCCTGTTTAGCAGCTAAATCGTTCTTCTGATTCTTATTATACTGATTTATAGGGGAATGAAAAGACCTTTTTGCTTTAAAATCAATCAGCTATGCTTATTGTAAGTAAAATCCACAACAATGGCAGGTGCATAAAAAAACGCCAGCTTCCTGCCAGAGCAGAAAGCCAGCGCTTCATCTGCAAAACTTAGTCAAGCAAGGCAAGAATGTCGGCCTTTGGCTGAACGCCAACAGACTGGTTGACAATCTTTCCATCTTTGACAGCAACGAGGGTTGGGATACTCATAACATGAAACGCGGTAGCCAGTTCGGTCTGTTCATCAACGTTGATCTTACCAACCTTAATGTCGTCGCGTTCGTCAGAGATCTGTTCCACGATAGGACCAACCATGCGGCAAGGACCGCACCAAGCTGCCCAGAAGTCGAGGAGCACAGGCTTATCGCTTTTAATAACTTCCTCTTCAAAGTTTTCTTTAGTAATGGTAATTACTGCCATTTGTTTATTTCCTCCTTCAGGATACGTTGCTTATAGTATAACATACTTTCCGTGGTTTGAAATCAAAAAAATCACTGAAAATTATTTTTTATATCTATTGCCGTCATTTGTCCGCATATTTCATGGCTTCCAACTCGCACATGAACAGGTCGTAGTAATCGTCTTCGCCACGCAGCACTGGAGAATTTTCTCCACCGCCGTTGGTGGCACGACGCATGGCGGCGTAGTCGGCTTCACCGGCAAAGGCAAGCTCCGCGATGCTGATGCTCTGCCCCAGTTCGGTGGCCAGCTGACAAAATACTTCCTCCGCGTTGTCAGCATCGCGTGTGGCCAAAAGACGGTCGCGCACTGCCGGGTCTTGCTTAGCCAATGCACGCAGATTTTTCAGGACATCCTGTAAATCCATGATTGTCACTTCTTTCCATTAGACCAAAAGGTCGAGAATATTCATGCCCAGTGAAGTTTCGCTCTTGTAGAGTTCCGTATAGCCACAGTCGGCACAGCTGATGGTAACAAAACGTTTATTCTGCACTTCAAACACCTTTGCAAAGCCGCCGCCCGTGGCCTGAAAACGGTCGCTTTCGTAGCGCGTGCAGCCACATTTCGGGCAGACGTATTGACGTTTTTCAAAATCGTTCTTTGCCATATTGGTTCATCCTTCCTAAAGTCGTTGTTCTTCTAAAACAGCCCTTGCATAAGCAAGCTCTTCACGCGTGTCCACTTCCATCAGCAAGTGTCCCGCATAAGATAATGGCTGCAGGTTCATTTCAGCCAACACCGGACGCAGCGCCGTCTCGGCATAGATGTCTGTCCGGCCGGCGGTGCAGGCAGCGTGCACCTGCTCCAGCCACATTGCCATGGCCTCTCGGCTGAACTTAAAGAGCGGCATGAGATTTACACAATCCTTGCCATGAATGTCCACGGCAATATCCACCACA
Source organism: uncultured Peptococcaceae bacterium (assembly GCA_937922955.1). GTDB lineage: Bacteria > Bacillota > Peptococcia > Peptococcales > Peptococcaceae > UMGS1590. The sequence continues at coordinate 10,791 of CALAKO010000213.1, forward strand.
CGCCCGTCGCACAGCCGCCCTTTGAAATCCTTCTCATTGATCGGCGGCGTGGCATCCACTGCCGCCATATTGGCTGCCGGCGCAGCCACAAGCTGCGTTAAAAGAACCTCATCAAAAACCACGTCGCCATGAAGCACAATAAAATCGTCATCCTGCAGTAAATGTGCCGCTCTCTCCATCGACAGCACCGAATTGCTGGTGGCATAGTCGGGATTGTCTGCAAATTGAAACCGCAGCCCCAGCTCATCCTGCGCCTGAACAGCTTCCCGGAATTGTTCGCCAAGATAGCCTGTGGTCAGCACCACATCATGAATGCCAACCGCTGCCAAAAGACGCAGCTGACGAGAAAACAGCGTATCTCCGTGAATAAGCGGAACAAGCCCTTTAGGACAATGTGCAGTCAATTCCCCCAGTCGTGAGCCGCGACCTGCATTAAAAATCAATGCTTTCATACTATTCGCCCCTTTACAGCAAAACCCAAAGAGCGCGGCGATACATATTCAAAAGGTCCTCTTCCGTCACCGCCACCGGAAAATTGCTCAAGCGCTGCACATTCACCGACCCAGCCAGAAGCGGCAAGTCGTTGTCATCGTCCGGCAGCCAATCCTTCGCCAGGTCTGCCTGCTCACGCAGCGCCAGAAAAGCCTCCAGACCAGCCCGAGGGTCTTTGCTGCCGCTCAGAAGCTGCGCCAGACCACTCAACCGCTCGTTCAGTGCGGCATCGTTTTCGGCTGCCTGCAGCAGGCATTCCCATGCCGCTGGCAGACAAACCGCTGCCGCGTGCCCATGGCGCAAGCCATAGAACGCCGTCAACTGATAACACATGGCATGCGCCGCTGTAGTGGTCGTTAGATTGATGGCGCGACCAGCAAAGTTCGACGCCGCCAGCACCGCGCCAGCCGCCGCTTCATCGGCCGCCAGATAGGCCGCCGCGTTGCTCATCAGAATGCTGATGGCCTGCGCCGAGTAAGCACGGCTTTCTTCGCTGGACCGCACCGACCAGTAAGATTCGATGCTGTGGCAAAGCGCATCCAGGAAGGTGCTCGCCCGCTCTGCCTGCGGCAGCGTTGCCAACTGCGCCGGATCAAGAATTGCCACTTCTGGCAGCAGCGTTTCATGAGCCACCGAATATTTCTTGCCGCCGATGTAAATCGTCGCAAAATGCGTTGATTCACTGCCCGTTCCCGCTGTTGTCGGCAGCGCCACGTGCGGCACCGCCATTGGCACCGGATGGGTCAAGCGCTCTAAAAGCGACGCGTTGTCATCCGTATCGCCCATCGCCTTGATCGCTTTTGCCACATCCAGCGCGCTGCCGCCGCCAATGCTCAAAATGCCATCGCACGCGTTGTCACGATACATGGCCAAGCCAGCAGCCACCTGCTCTGCCGTCGGATTTGGCGTAAAGCCATCAAAATGCACCACAGGCATGCCGCGATGTTCCATTTCCTCTGCAATGCCGGAACGCGCCAGTCCGCCGCCGCTCACAATCAGTGGCTTCATCACGCCCAGCCGCGCCAAAAGCAGCGGCACATCGCCCGCCATTGCCAACTCCGCCGAAGCGCGCCCGTCTGCCAGCACCAGCGAACCACCACTGCGTTCAAAAATCACCTGTTCCACAATCCTTCACCTCTCTGTGTCCATTGTTTTGCTCCATTATACCATAAGCTTCAAGCACGTTGCATCCTTTCCCCGTCCTGGCAGCGGTCCTCATTCTTGACACTTGCATCGAGAATGTGGTATATTTACCACATAAAGAGCGAAATACACCACATTTTTAGGAGGTGCCTCTCATGAAACCCTTTAATAGTCTTGGTCTTTTGTCGCTGCTGGCGCTGATCGCGGTGCTCGGACTTTTGACCGACAACAAAGGCTGGTTTGGATTTCTTGGCTTTCTCTACTACTTACGCTATTTTCAAGTGATTCCGGACGAATTTTTCCTCGAAAACGTGCGCAAAACAGCCACCCTCGCATTTTTCACCGGCATGCTGTCCCTCGTCGTCTACGTTTTCGTCTGCAGCCTGCTCTTTGGCACGGCACAAGCGGCACCGATGGCCTTCGCTCTCAGCTTTGCCACCTCGGTCATCGTTTTCAGCATCGCCCTGACCATCCGCGAATGGCGCGAGATGAAAGGATTGTCCGACGAATGATCCACAACCGCATCAAAGAATACCGCGCCAAACACAGCATGAACCAGGCCGAGCTCGCTCAGTGCGTTGGCGTGCGCCGCGAAACCATCGGCAACCTCGAAAAAGGCCGCTACAACCCGTCCCTCGTTCTCGCCTGGAACATCGCCAAAGTCTTCGACGTCAGCATCGAAGACATCTTCACCATCACCGACGACGAATAAACAAAAGGAGTCCACACACGAACGGCGTGTTCGTGTGTGGACTCCCCTTTTTTATTCGTACTGAATCTCGTGCTTCAAAAACTTCCCATTGCGCAGCTCGGCGCTGGCTTTCGCAATGTCAGCAAGGCTGTTCATGACCACCGGCCCATGCCAGGCGATGGGTTCATTCAAAGCCGACGCGCTGATGACAAGGATGTGCACCGGGTTATCGCCAGCCGCAAGCTGGAGACTGTCACCACTGGCGAGTTTAACAGCGGTCTTTGCGGCGATGGCTTCGCCTTCAACGACAGCGTCGCCCAGCAGCGTAAACACCATGGTCATGCGCGCCGGATCGGTGGCAATGGTCGCCGTCTTTCCTGCGTCCAGCTGCACGTCGTAATAATCCAGCGGCACATAGCTGCTTTGAAAGCCCTGCACACCGTTGAATGCCCCTGCGAGCACGCGCACCTTGCCGCCATCGATGGCCACTTCCGGAATGTCTTCGCGCTTAATGTGATGATAGGCCGGCGCCACCATTTTGTCTTTCGCAGGCAGGTTCAGCCACAGCTGCACACCCAGGAGCCGTTCCGAGGCAGGCAGCTGCTCTTCGTGCTGAATGCCGGACCCAGCCGTCATCCATTGCACCTCGCCATCACTGATGGTGTCCTCGTGTCCAAGGCTGTCGCGATGCATCATCTGCCCCTGCACCAAATAACTGATCGACTCGATGCCGCGATGCGGATGGGATGGAAAGCCTGCTTTATAGGCTTCTGGATCGGTGCTGTCAAACGAATCCAGCATCAGAATCGGATCAAACACCTCGGCCGTTGGATGGCCCAGTACACGCACCAGATCCACACCGGCGCCATCAAAAGTCTGCTGGCCTTTCACCTGCTGCTCAATTGCTCGTGTCATTGCATGACCTCCTTAAAATAGGTTCGTAATTATTAATATTCTCTTCGAAATCATTTTACGCCATTCTAAGCGAATTCTGGAAAAATGTCAACGCCGCCTCGGATTCATTCGCCACATTGAGGATTCGTCAGTTCAAAGCGCTCATCCATATTCTTTTCGCCCCATTCACACATGAGCGCCAAAAGCGGCTCCAGGGAACGCCCTTTGTCGGTGATCGAATATTCCACACGCGGCGGCACTTCCGCATACGCCGTCCGATGAATCAACCCATCATTCTCCAGCTCACGCAGCTGGTTGGTCAATGTGCGCTGAGAAATATGATTCAGCTCACGGAGCAATTCTCCAAAACGCTGGGTGCCGTTGCGCATCAGGCTGTCTAAAATCAACGGCTTGCATTTGCCGCCAATCATTTTTACGGTGACTTCCATCTCACAAGTTACTTTAATTTTCTCCATGACATCCTCCCATAGTGAAAAAAAGTTCACTTTCTAAAAAAATTCTGCGTACTTGCCGCAGAAAATAAAACGATATACAATCCAAGTATAGCGCGTTTCGGCCATATTGCAACAAAAATTCACACGCCGCACGCCAATATTCACGCATAAGGAGCCTTTTATTATGAAGCAACGACAACTTGGAAACACTGGCCGCATGGTCAGTGAAATTGGCCTTGGCACCTGGCAGCTGGGCACCAAATGGGGCGACCCATTCAACGAACAGGAAGCCATGGAGATTCTTGAAGCCACTTATGGCAACGGCATCACCCTCATCGATACCGCTGATATTTACAACGACGGCAACAGCGAGCGTGCCATCGGCACCTTTTTGAAAAACCACCGCGACCATTTCTTTGTCGTCACCAAATGCGGCCGAGGACTGGACCCACATACCGCCGAAGGCTACACCGCAGAAAACATGGAAGCCTTCATCGACCAAAGCCTGCGCCGCCTTGGCATGGAGCAGCTGGACCTTGTCCTGCTCCACTGCCCGCCAACGCCAGTCTACTACAACGACGACTTGTTCGCTGGTTTGGACAAGCTCGTGCAAAAGGTGAAAATCGCTCACTATGGCGTCAGCATCGAAAAAGTATCCGAAGGGCTTCAAGCCATGAATTATCCCATCAGCGCCATTGAAGTGGTGTTCAACATGTTCCGTTTGAAACCAACCGAAGAACTCTTCCCAGCAGCCATCGCCAAAAACATCGGCATCATTGCCCGCGTGCCACTGGCAAGCGGTCTCCTGACCGGACGCTACACCAAAGACACCACCTTCGGCGCCAACGACCACCGCAGCTACAACCGCAACGGCGAAGCCTTCGACAAAGGCGAAACCTTCTCCGGCGTTGACTACGATCTGGGCCTGCAAGCCGTCGCCGCCCTAAAAGACGTTTTTGGCACCGACGACCTCATTCCATACGCCCTGCGCTGGATCCTCATGCACGACGCCGTCAGCGCCGTCATCCCAGGCGCCAGCCGCCGCGAACAACTGCTCAGCAACGTCCGCGCCGCTGAACTGCCTGCGCTCTCCAACGAGCAAATGGACGCCGTCCGCGCCATCTACGACCGCTACCTGCGCGCCTCTGTGCATGAAAACTGGTAATATCCTTTCATAACAAAAGCAGCCGCTCCTCTCAGGGGGCGGCTGCTTTTGTCTATGTTGGTATAAAAACGGCGCGCCATTCTTCCTGTTTGGTCACAAGCTATACACACTATCTTATTATGAAAAACGTTCGTTTTAGTTACGTGTGAAATGCAACCACTGCTTTTTTGCCATCAGCGCAGGGTGCTTGGCAGGTGGCAGATCTGCATGGCAACGCCGTCGGGCATCACCTGGAAGCCGAAGCGCTGGTAGAAGGCCGCATTTTTGCTTTCTTCCGGCATGACTTCGAGATAAAGGTAGTCTTTGTACTTTTCTTTGATCTGTTTAATCATGTGTCCGGCGATGCCTTGCCCATGATAGTTGGGATCAACCAGCACATAGTGCATATACGCCAGCATGCCGCCGTCGTCCAGCACACGCACCAGCCCCACCAGTCGTTCACCATCCCAGGCGGTGAGCACAGTGGAGGAGGGCATCAACGCCTGATACAGCCGCTCCGGCATTTTGCCGGAAATCCAGCCGACCGACAAAAACAGCGCTTCTACCTGCGCTTGCGTAAAGATTTTTTCTTCTGTGTAACGAATGGCCATGATTGTCCTCCTTTGTTTTCTACAATATACCTCTGCAGCAACCTTGTCGGCACTTGCAGTTTTCTGATACACACTCCAAACTTTTTACACTGCATTTTACCACTCTCAACTACCATTTTGGAGTCACTAATAATTTCATGCGCGGCTTTTTGGCATTGCGTCGCAACTTTACCTATCTTCAGAAAATATAAACTTCGCGTCAGCCCCTTGAAAATAGTCGTATTATTACTATAATAGATTCTATAAAAGATACTTTTTATCAAACAAGAAATCAATGAGGTGATTTTATGGCAAGACTCAGAATGATGCGTGCGCCACAAAAATATGTCCAAGGCAGAGATGCGCTGAATAGTTTCCACGAAGAAATGAAAGACCTTGGCAGCAAATGGCTGTTCATCTGCTCCAACAGCGGTTATAAAATGTGTCACGATAAAATCGAAAGCAGCTTCGCCGACACTAACGATGTGCGCCGTTACGAAATCTTTGGCGGTACCTCCAGCGTCGGTGAAATCGAACGCATGAGAAAAATCGTGCGCGAGGAAGGGCTCGACGTGGTTGTCGGCGTTGGCGGCGGCTCCGCCATCGACACGGCAAAAGCGACTGCCCACTACGAACATTTACCTGTTGTCATCATTCCAACCGTTGTTGCAACCGACGCGCCATGCACCGGTCTCTCAGTCATCTACAACGACGACCAGACCTTCAACAGCTACCTCTTCTATCCAAAAAACCCAGAAGCAGTCATCGTTGACAGCACCATCATCGCACAGGCGCCGGTCAAGTTCCTCGTTGCCGGCATGGGCGACGCCCTCGGCACCTATTTCGAAGCCCGCGCCTGCCAGCGCACCGACGCTCCTAGCCTGGAATTTGGCGGCATCACCCGCTCTGCCATGGCTTTGTGCGAACTTTGCTACAAAACCCTGAAAACTTACGGTGCTGCTGCAAAACAAGCCTGTGAAAACAACGTCGTTACCCCAGCACTCGATGCCATCATTGAAGCCAACGTTTACCTGTCTGGCGTTGGCGCCGACAATGGCGGCCTCGCTGTTGCCCATTCCTTCTACAACGGCCTCACAGCCCTTGGCGGTCACAGCGCTCCTCACGGCAACTGTGTCGCTTTTGGCACCCTGGTTCAGCTTGTGCTCGAAGGCGCTTCTAAAGAAGAATTCAAAGAAGTGCAAGACTTCTGTTTGGAAGTTGGCCTGCCAACCCGTCTTGAAGAAATCGGCGTCACCACTGATGAAGAAATTCGCGTCATCGCTGAAAAAGCCTGCGTCGAAGGCGAATCCATCCACAACATGGTTGCCGACGTCACCCCCGCCGAACTCTACGACGCCATCGTCGCCGCAGATGCCCTCGGCAAAGCTCGACTTTGATTTTCTCCTCCATACTATATATCCTCTAACAAGCAATGCCCGCTGGTTCTACCAGCGGGCATTGCTTGTTAATATCACATGCTCACAGCTTTTGCAAAAATTCCTCCGGCACCTGCTTCGTCAGCCAGACACCGTTGCGCGACACATAGAACCGATGCCCCTGTGCCGCCATCTTCTGGGCATCCACGCGAAATACCACTGGCTTGCCGTGGCGCTGGCCCACCTTCGTCGCCGTCGCCACATCCGTCGACAGATGCACATACAGCCGCGACATCGGCAAGAGCCCCTGCGCCTCGATCGACGCCACAGATTGCTCGCTCGTGCCATGATACAACACCTCCGGCGGCACTTTTTCCTCCAGTTCCACATCCACATGCACAGAATGCCCCTGGTTGGCACGAATCAGCGTCTTGTCCTCATTAAACACATAGCGCCCCTTGCTGTCTGTCGCCACAATCTCTTCCAATATCTCCATCGACATCGGCCGCGTCTTTGCAATCCCAGCGATCACCTCGTCCACCCGCGCCCAGCCATGTTCATCCAGCGTGATCCCAATCACCTCCGGCTTGTGCCGCAGAATCAGGCTCAAAAACTTGCTCGTCTTGGTATCGACCATCAGGCATGCTCCCTTCTATGGTGGATTTACACAAAAACAGGCACGTTCTCTCTTGAAAGCATAACACACATTTCATCGTTTTCGACGCGCCAATTTCTTCAACGCTTTTACATATTGATTCTTTACGCCATTTTCCTCTTCAGCCTCACAAATGGCCTTCACTTGATCGCACAACGCCGTCTCACTGTACGCATCCAGCAAAATGATGCGCGACAGTGCATAAGCACTGCCCCAACGCACCACCGTGCCCTCATCGTGAGTGTTCTCCAGCAGCACCGGAATCACATCGTCTAATGATTGCGGATACTGCGCCGCCATATTTCCAACAATCCGCGAGGCTTCCCGTTTGCAGGAATTGTTCTCGCTCTTCACATACGCCTTCGCGAACTCCAAAAAACCTTCCTCCAACGGCATCATCGCTTTGTTGGAGATCTCCTCAATGGCTTCTAAAATCGTCGCAACCTTGTTCGCCTTCAGAACCTCCGCCGCCTGACGAATCGCTGCAAGCCCAAAAGAGCCATCCAGAATGCCTTCCACAATCTGCCCTCGCGCCGCCATTTTTTTAATGCTCTTGTCGGTTAAAATCTCAACCAAATCCACTGCTCAGCCCCCCCTAGATACTTAATTATAATTTAATACAAAACTTCTCTGTTTTACTCCATAAAATCCACAAAAGCCTCTGGGTTCAGATTTGCATTCACGAGAAATTGAATTTGCTCGTCACGATCCATCCAGCGAAAATCGGCAAGGCTGATGCCCGCCTGCGCAAGAGCGATTACTCGTTCCTCAAAGGCTTCGTAATCCATCACATGAGCAAATTGGGCAAAATCCGCCGCCAATTCCATCGCATCCAGATCACCGCTGCCAGCAAAATCAAACACATCGCCAAAAAATCCATCCATATTGGTTGCTCCTTTCTATGTCAAACACGTTCCCTCTCACTCATACTCGCCATATTCGCAGCCAACGTGGTTGGCGTAGACTTGGTCGATGAGGCGCCAGCGACCGTGGCGGCGCTGGTAGAGTTTGACGGTGCCTTGGCCGTTGCCGCCGTTCCAGAGGCGGGTGTGGCGTTTATAGCCGTCGGGGGATTCGTAGTTAATAAGGATCATGTCGGCTTTGCGACAGGTGATGTCGACGATCATTTTGGCGCGGAAGGTGGTTTGGACGACGTGCCAGATGATGTGGGTGTCGGTTTCGCGGCAATCGAAGTGGGTGCGGCTGCCGGTCCAGAATTTGCTGAAGTTGAATTCGTAGTCTTGGCCTTCGTAGTAGAATTGGCCGAGGAGTTTGCGATTAAGTGCGATGCCGAAGGCTTTCGGTGTGCCGCCGCCGACTTCGAAGACGCTGTTGTGCAAGCGCTTGCCGGTAGCTTTGCTGATGAGATCATTGGAGGAAAGCCAGACCCACGGCGAGGTGAAGTCGCCGCCCCAGTTTTTGTCGGCGTAGCCGTAGCAGTCTTCGGGGCGCACAATGTACTCTTCGCCGTTCAGGCGCAGCCAGCCTTCGAAGGCGGTTTTCATGCCTTCGGCGTGCCAAAACATTTCAAAGGCGTTGAGGCGGCGAAAGAAAGACGAGGCGCCGTAGCCAACGTTGTAGGCCACTTGCTTGTCGATGCGCAGGTCCCATTCCATGGTGCCAACGTCGCTCATCCATTCGGGATGCGCCTTGGCGTCCGCTTCAGAGACGGCGACGCGCCCGGTCATGCGTGTTTCGGAGCAGGTGCAGTCGCCAGCGGCGAGGTGGAAAGGCACGCCGTCGCTGACGTGAACCTGTGACCAGGGAAAGAAACGGTGGAGCTGCCCCTTTGGCTCACCCCAGAAGCCAACATTGACCATGCAATAGGACGGGCGGCGCCCAGCTTCACGCCCGGCTGGATCGTTCCAGACAAGCACGGGCTCCGCCTGAGCATGGGCCGGATTGCAGAGAAAGTATTCGATGTAGAAGCTCTTCGCTTCGCCGGTCTTGGCGTGGTGGGCCGTGAAGGAATGCCACCACCAGTCGTAGCCTTTTTTCGCCAGCGGGCCTTTGAGCATGTAGGCGTCGCGTGTGATGTCGCTTTTGTTCATATTGCATCCTCCTTTGGTGAGTGCCGATTGCGCGGCGCTGATTCTTACTTTTTAGTATACGCCATTATCCGCGTCCTGGCAAATACGCGCATAAAAAAGCTCACGCCGAGAAAGAATCGACGTGAGCGTGCGCGGTTTTAGGAGTGCTGCAGGCGTAGGCTCTTTTGTTGCTGTTTTCAGCCTGCTTTTTCAGGATGCTGCTCGAGCTGCTTGTCACACAGATAGAGCACCAGTCAAACAATTGTCAACACGACTTCGGCAAGCAACTTCGCGTCAATGACACCGGAAAGCTGCCAGTAATGGTTCAGGACAACGACCGCCGGAATAAAGAGCGCCACGTTGCGCAAGACGGTGATGATCAGCGAGCACAGAGCTTTGCCAAACGCCTGGAAATAGCTTGTCACCATGTTGATGATGCTGACCACTGGCGCTGACAGGCAGAGAATCTGCAGGAAATACGCCGTTTCCTGAATGAGCGCGTCTTCTCTTACATGCGCCCGACGACATCCTCAAAGGCATCGAAAAATCCGCCTTCCAGCTCCACTGCAGCCCCTGTGCATCCTCAATCAGTTCACCCAAGAAAGCCAAATCGAAAAAATCGGCAAAGGCACCTACCGCCTGCGCTGAAATAAAACACAAAAACCACCCCAGGCTTACAAAATGTTGTAGGCACGGAGCGGTTTTATTTCTCAACGCGACCGTCTGCTTCTCAACGCGACTGTCTGCTTCTCAACGCGACCGTCTGCTTCTCAACGCGACCGTCTGCTTCTCAACGCGACCATCTGCTTCTCAACGCGACCATCTGCTTCTCAACGCGACCGTCTGCTTCTCAACGCGACCGTCTGCTTCTCAACGC
>CALAKO010000214.1 GCA_937922955.1 uncultured Peptococcaceae bacterium
TTATTTATTTATACCCTTTTTTATCAACCACTCCCTCTCAAAGTTTTTATAAGCTCCTTTTATTTTTTCTATATGTGAAGTTTACCACATTTAATAGATATTATTGAAATAACGAATACATAGAACTTGTCAACGTTAACAGCAACCATTACTCACTCTACCAACGCTATAAATTCAATTAATATCTCAACAATTGTTATAACTATTTACTTGAACCATAATTCATTATATTTTGTCAAGTTCCTTTTCTTTCAGAAATTTACTGCATTGCAACCTTCTTTTTTGCTATAATTTATTTATAGATGAACTAATGTTTTGGGGGGCTTTGCATGCGATTGGAAGATATTAAATACTTTGTAGAAGTTGTTGATAAAAAAAGTCTAAATAAAGCTGCAGACACACTTTATATCACACAACCTGCTCTTGGAAATTCAATAAAAAATTTTGAAGCTGAACTAAATCAATTACTTCTTCATCGCTCGTCTTCAGGGATCAGTCCAACATTATTCGGAAAAATCGTCTATAATGACTGCGTCCAGTTGCTTGACTTTTTCTCCAGTGCATATAATAGCTGGCAGGAAAAAGTTAATTTGCTTTCTACTTTAGAAGGAGACATTCAAATTGGAACTTTTCCACTTATTGCACCATTTTTAGCTGCGAATTTTTCAAAAGAACTTAAATCATTATGTCCTAATCTCGATGTTTCTGTTTTTGATCTTTCACTACGTCATGATTTACATAAATTTTTATCCAGTGACATTGATATAGGTATTGGAGTGCTGGAAACATCTTGTAATGTACGAAACCATGAAATTTTCGCCGAAGCAAAGAATCTTGGCTTAGAAATCAAATTAATATGGAAAGATAAATTAAAAGCGCTTGTCAGTAAAAAGAATAAACTTTCAAAAAAAACATTTGTAGATATAGAAGACTTAAAAGATATCCCTTTAATCACCTATTATAAAAATGAAAAAGAGTATATTTATCCCGGACCATCTGAAAACATTTTATATGCACATACAACCGACCAAATTTTCCAAATGGTACAAGCGAATGATGGATATTTTTTAGCCTGTGAAAAAATTGCAAACACGCACTTTGCAATTCAACAAGGTTTAATAAAAACGCTTGATATTCAAGGAATGGATTATCCTGACATATACCTATATATTGTTCATTCAACAGAAAAAGAAATGAACATAGTCCAAAAAACTATCTCAGAACTTCTCTATTTCTTCTTAGCGGATACCTCAATATAAAAAAACAGCGCCGATACACAGTTTGTTTACTGTGTACCGGCGCTGTTTCGCTTTCATTCTATTTTATTCTTCGATAACGCTTTCCAGTTTCAGTTGATCCATCCAGTGTGCAAACCAAAAGCCAACACCGAAGGCCAGCAGGCTGATGAACACTTCGCTCGCGTCGTTAAAACTGGTTGGCAGGATCATGATGATAGAGGCTAGGACGAAGCCAAGGATAATCTTTGAAACAATGGCATAGTGGTTAGCGAGCAATCGATTCATGACTCGAGCCAATAGCATCACAGTGAGCACGAAACCGATGCCCAGTGGAACCAGCACAGCCATATCAAGATTGCCGATGCCAGCAGCCATTGGCTGATACAGCCCCATGAACAAGAGCAAAGACGATGAACTCAAGCCCGGAACAATCATACTCAGCCCCCAAACAACACCACAAAAGAGATACCAGCCAGCGTTCGGTGTGATGCTAGTACCGATGCCTTCTTTCATAACGCTGAAGAACACATAGGCCAAGGCTAAGGTCACGATAAACCCAGTCCAGCCTTTTGTGGAATGTCGTTCAACGGAGCTCTTAAAGAGCCCAGGCATAGTGCCACAGATCAAACCGGAAAAAAGCGCCATGGCAATGGCGAAATAGGCACTGAAAAAAACTACCACACCTTTTGCCAAAAGAACAAAACCCAAAAATCCTCCAATGATGATGGGCACAAAAAGCTTATAATGTTGTTTTAATGAACGCACTGGGTGTTCAAACAATGCCATCATTGGCTGATAAATGCCAAAGGCCACGCACAGCACACCACCACTTACACCTGGAAGAATTGCACCAGTGCCGATGATGGCGCCTTGCAGTAAAAGTATCAGCCAACGAATGTTTTTCATGTTCCGCAGATTCATTGCATTTCTCCACTTATACCAATCATGCATTCAGACGATCAATTGCCGCGTAGGCTGTTGCCCCTGGCAAGCTCAACAAGTATTCATACAGCCGCGCTGCCAGCATGTAGCAGCTGCCAGCATCGGCAGTCGCCGATGGATCGGCAAATTTTTCGCTCAGTGTACTATCCAGGATGCTGCGGCTTTGCAGAAATACCACACTGCCGGAAAAATCACTCGGCGCAGAACTGCCATCCAAAGCAGCCACTTTGGCAGACAAAGCAACCAACATTTCTTCATTAGTCGGTTCCTCATCAACCGCAATGCGCGGCTCTAAAGTCAAGCCCGATTTTTTTACAACCGTATTCATCATATTCGCAAAGCGCGGACCTGTTACCGCAGTATCCAGTCGATAATCATTATCATAGCCACCATCGGCAAACCCCATGCTACGAATGACTTTCAATCCAGAATACGCCCAGTGGTCCATAACCGCTTCATGGGTTTCTGTATGCTCAAGACGCGTTCCTTGTTCTTCAAGCAGCTTCTGAATCTCACTGATAGAGGCATCGCTGGCAAGCAGGTCACGCAGCACACGAATGTTATCGTTTTCCAGCGCAACCTTTGCAGCCACGCCGGCAGCCTGCGCACAAGCCATGCCTGTCGGTACAATACGCGCTGAGCCTGCAGCCATAGAGGTGTAACCCGCTGCACGACCAACAATCATGAGACCATCGACTTCCAATGGAATCAGACTGCCCAAACCGATTTCATACTGATCTGGGAATCCCACTACCGTGCCATAGCGCTGCGTTTTTGTGGCCTGCACATCCACCGGATAATTGCTGACTGCAATGGCATCCGGCTGTGAACGATTTTCCAGCACGTCGTCGATGGTCAGCATGGATTCGCATTGAATATGACGAGTCTCCCGCACATAAAGCTGTTCTGCCGTGTCTACCAGTTCCGCATTTTCAAAGCCCTCGCAGTTTTCTCGCATATATTCAACGATGGACGGCAGTTCGGCCTGACCGCGTGCAATGCCTTCAGCCCGGCTGTCTGCATCCAATGCGTCTACATCAAAAATAATCAACGCATTGAGCAGCACATCACCATTGGCTTGTCGGGCAATGTTGAAACCGCGAAGTCTCAAGTTTTCATCCTTTGGCTCATAAGCAAAGCCTTCTTTGCTGTAGCCCCAAGCCAAATTGCCATTTGCACCACCTTCAGCACTGGAAGCGCCATCCTGTGGCGTGGTCACAAATTCAACAACTTTATCCCAATCAACACCGGAAAGGCGATACATCAGCGTCACACCCATTTCACGATCGCGCTCGCCAATGTCTTCACCGGCAAAAGTGTAAGGTGCTCCAGCGGCAGCGCAGACATCGCCGTCCGGAGTGGCATCAATAACAATCGGCGCAGTGTACGTCACACTTTCGCCCTCTTCTTCCACGATCACCCCTGTGACCGCATGATCTTCCATAACCGGTTCCTTAAAATGGCTGTTCACACGCAGCGTAATGTTTTCCTCTGCCTTGACCATTTCATAGAAGGTATTCTTCGCTGTCGTGATGTCAAAGCCGGAACCTCCGACCGCGTCACTGAATTCTTTGTAAATGCCTTCAACAAGCACGGTGCCATCTCGTGATTCTGGTACATCAATGTAATTCAATTCACCGAGAGTGTACAGACCGCCCAGCGACTCATCCTGGCAAATCAACAAGGTGTCCAAGCCATTCCGAGCAGCCGAAATGGCCGCCGTAACCCCTTCCGGACTTCCATCTACGACAATACAGTCATAACTGGACGGTACATTTTCTTCATTGGTAATTTTGATTTCTTCAACAACAGCAGACGTGTCCTGTTCTGTTGACTCATTGCCACATCCAATTAAGCAAAGCGTACAAGCCATCAAAACCGCCGCCAGAATGGTCCCTTTCTTTTTCACGACACATCTCCTTTCCCTTGTTCCAAATCATCTTCCATCGGCTGCAACTGCTCCGCCATTTCTTCCAGACGACGCATACGATGATTCATGCCAGACTTACCAACCGGCGGATCCAAAAGTTGCCCCAAATCTTTGAGGCTTTCTTCCGGATGATTCAGCCGCACCTCAGCAGCCTGTCGCAGTGACTCCGGCAATCGCTCCAGCCCCATATGCTCGGCAATCAAACGAATGTTTTGAATTTGTCGCTGAGCGGCATTGATGGACTTGTTCATATTGGCTGTTTCGCAGTTGACAAGGCGATTCACTTGGTTGCGCATGTTTTTTTGAATACGCGTGTTTTCCAGCTCCATCACAGCCTCGTATGCCCCAATTAACGCCAGAAAGTCACTGATTTGCTCGCTCTCTTTCAGGTAAACGATAATACTCTCTTTGCGATAGCTCATACGCGGATAAATATTGTAATTCTCAATCAGCGCAATCAGATTGGTGGCATATTCTTCACTTTGAGTGACAATTTCCAGATGATAACTGCGATGCGGATCAGTCATGGAGCCGCTGCCAAGAAAAACGCCACGCAAATATGCGCGGCGCAAGCTGTCGCTGCTTGTCAATTCAGCAGCAATTTCCGGCCGAAAGGGAAGTCCATCCTGATCAACCATGCCCAATGAGTTCAACAAAGCCTGCATGCGTGTCTGGCTTGGCACATTGACGACATACAAAACATTCTTTTTCAACCGTGTGCGACGCTGAATCGTTACAGTTGCCTCCACATGAAACAATTCTTTCAGCCAGGAAAAAGCCAATCGCGCCACCGCTGCATTTTCACTCACGAGCTGAAGACTGATTTGTTGTCTGGCAGCGATGAGTATGGTACCATCCATGCGCACCAAGCCTGCCAACAGCGCCACACGTTCGCTGTCGTCGTTATACTCCAGACGCAGCAATTCATTTTTTATTTCGTTTGAAAAACTCAACGCCACTCCTCCTCCAGCTCATGAAGCCGTTTAATGTTTTGATGGTTTTTAATCAATCCATTGCGTAATTTGAACTCTTTGTCAGAATACAAGGTTCGCAAAATAGTGCCTGCCAGTTTACGTGAATCGTGATGATAAGGATTCTTCTCACTGACCAACGATGTTTCAATGATTTTTGTATCCATTTTGTCCAGTTTATCATAATCGACCTTCACACGTACACTGGCTTGTAACAAAATGTCCGCCAATTCAATGGTTGTATTGGTCTTTCCATCATCCACCAACATATAGTCAATCATTTCTGGACAGCTGTGATCATAGATTGCCTGTAAATGATCGGAAGCAGTGTACTCAGAAGTTTCACCAGGCTGCGTCGTAACATTACAAATGTAAAACGTCTTGCAACGACTGTCTTTGATTGCGTCTACAATCTGATGCACACATAGGTTTGGAATAACGGATGTGTACAAGCTGCCCGGTCCTAAAATGACAGCATCCGCTTCATCAATCGCTTCCAAGACGCCAGGCAGTACCTCTGCATAAGGAGGATCGACCATTAAACGACGAATTGGTACTTCCGTTTCACCAATATTGCACTCCCCAGTCAGCAAGGTACCATCAATAAGTTCAGCTTGAAGTTCCAACGGTTCCATTGTTACCGGCAAGACACGCCCACCTAAATGTAAAATCTGGTCAACGCTCCCTATCGCTTCCTGAAAATTCCCGTTAATATTAGAAAGGGCCACCATCATTAAATTCCCTAGACTATGCCCTTTCAAGCCTTCACCGCGCGAAAAACGATAATTAAACAGCTGTTCCATAATGTCTTCTTCGTCGGCAAGAGCCACAATGCAGGAACGAATATCTCCGACAGGAATGCCGCCAAATTCTCGGCGCAAACGGCCACTGCTGCCGCCATCATCACCAACCGAAACCACTGCGGTCAGATTGGACGTATAGTGCTTCAATCCTTTTAAGATAACCGATAATCCTGTTCCGCCACCAATGACCACCACCTTTGGCCCATTAGCCAGCATAGCATCCTGTAGATACGCATCAACTTGTGAATGCCCCTTAGTAATTTTCCGGTATTGATCACCAAAATGACGCACCGCAAAAACAGCCACAAAAATTCCCAGAGCAACACAAATAAGACCTTGCCCTACGGACAGGTCCGGAATACTTCTCTGTAAAAAATTAACAAACGAAACGACCAGCGATTTTGCGTATTGGTTATTTACCATTGACCACATGCCGATAATAATCAAAGCAATGGCCACCCCGCCCAATGCCGCCCATCGCTTCAATCCCAAACCGGGCGAATACCAACGTCGCGTATTAGGCTTCAATTTCAATGAATCATTCTCCCATCATCAGTGATCGCGATGCTTGAGGTTCACCGTATAACCAGCTTGTTTCAAATTTTTTGCCAGCTCCACAGCCACTGAAATGCTGCGATGCTGTCCGCCTGTACAACCAATAGCAATATTAATGTCCAGACGGCCAGAAGCAGCATACTGTGGCAATATTTCTCGCATCAAGCTGCAATAATTGGCAAGAAAATGCTTTGCCTCATCGCTCGCAAACACATAATCACGCACAGCCTGATCGCGTCCTGTCAATGGACGCAACGCAGGCTCATAGAAAGGATTCTTTAAAAAACGCACATCCATCACTATATCGGCATCAATCGGAATGCCGTTTTTATAGCCAAAAGACTGAATGTTAACCTGCATGTCCTCTTTTTCCGATTCCCATAGTTTTAACAGAGCATTTTTCAGTGCGCTTTTTGATAAATCGGACGTATCAAGGGTAATAGACGCAAGCTCACGAATTCGAGCCAGCGCCTTGCGTTCCCGCTCAATACCCCCTAGAATGGATCCATCCTCGCTCAACGGATGTTGACGCCTGGTTTCTTTGAAACGATTGACCAGCACTTCATTGCTCGCTTCAAGATAAAGAATGGCATAATCAATTCCCATATCGTGAAGCTTTTCCAGCTGTTCGTCAATGGATTGAATAAACTGACCGCCTCGCATGTCGATCACCAGACAGATCTTATGAATATTGTTTTCTGTCTGCACCACCAATTCGGCAAGGCGCGTGATCAGCGGAGCAGGCAAATTGTCCACACAAAAATAGCCCATATCCTCAAAATAATTGCAGGCTGAGCTTTTTCCTGCGCCGGACAACCCCGTCACAATGACAAATCGCTTTTCTTCATTCGGTAATAAAGTGCTCATGTTCCATTCACTCGCTTTTATTCAATGGCTGAAGATGCGGTCCAAAGAATATAACGACCACCCATAACAGCTTCACGTTCAACCGTGAGCGTTTCATTATTGCCATTGATGAAGAAATAACCTTCGCCAATATTTTCGGCAGGGTGCCAGCCATTATAAAGAACCCAATCTTTGAACAGTTCTTCAGACTGGTTATCGTTTTTGCTCAAATACTGTGCTTTGCTACCGGTATTTTCAATGCGAGTAAAAAGATCGCCATGAACTTTTTCCAGTTTCAGCGCGGCATTTAACACATCACGGTTCTGATAAGCAGCCACACCAGCTGTTGCCACTGCTGCGCCAAAAATTAATTTTCTAAGTTTCATACTATATTCCTCCTAAATCTTTCCTCTTATTCCACTTTTGATTCAACAAACAGTAGATTAAGTTTCTATTAATATACCACAAATAGCTCGAATCGTCATCGAAAACTTTTCATTTTTCCACTAACACCTTGCATCTTGCAGTAAATTTTTGCTATAGTTACGAATGAAAATTTTTTCTTTACCAGGAGGTTTTCACCATGAGCAACCCACATCCATCGGAACGCTACAGCTTCATTTCAGATAAAAATCCACGGGAAATCGTGTTGTTGCGTGGCGGTGGCTGCCGTTGGCGACGCTGCCGCTTCTGCAATTATCATCTCGATTTTTCCCATGATCAGGCCGCAAACGATACATTGAACTTTGAAGTCCTTTCACACGTTCAAGGCAAAAGTGGCGTATTGGAAGTAATCAACTCTGGCAGCTTTAGTGATCTCAGCGCCAACACGCTCGCGGCCATCATCCGCTGCTGCGAGAGCCATGATATCCATCAGCTGCACGTTGAGTGCCATTGGAACGACCGTGCTGATATCGCGCCTTTTCGCGAACGGTTGGCAGCCAGTGGCATCACGCTCAAAGTCAAAGGCGGTGTCGAAACGTTCGACGGCGTCTTCCGCGAGCGTATTTTTGATAAAGGAATTCCAGAAGAAACCTCACCAGCAGATCTGGCTCAATATTTTAATGAATGCTGCCTATTGTTCGGCGTGGAAGGCGAAACTTTAGCACAAATGCAGCACGATGTCGAAACCGGTCTTGCTAATTTTGAACGCATCTGCATCAATATCATGATCGACAATGGCACCGCCGTTAAACGTGATGAAAACGTTGTAAAATTATTCATGACCCATATCTATCCAACCATCAAGGATGAACCACGGGTCGATGTCCTACTAAACAACACGGATTTCGGTGTTGGCTAATATTTAAAAAGAAAAAAGCGGTTCAGCGAAAATTTTTATTTTCTTTGAACCGCTTTTGCTATATAATTGGAAGGATGAAAAAAAGTTCACCAACAATGAATAAAATTTAATAAAGGAGCGCGAACCATTTGAGTAAAAAAGCTTATCTGTGCCTTGAAGATGGCACCGTTCTCCAGGGGAAATCTTTTGGCGCCGAAGGCACCGTTGTGGCAGAGCTTGTCTTCACCACAGCGATGACCGGCTATCTGGAAACCTTGACCGACCCTAGTTATTATGGGCAGATTGTTCTCCAGACTTTCCCACTAATCGGCAACTACGGCATTATTCGTGAGGATTTTGAATCTGCACAGCCAGCCTTGCGTGGCTACATTGTGAAAGAACCTTGCGATTTTCCATCCAACTTCCGTGGCTCTTCCAGCCTTGATGAATACCTAAAGAGCGAAGGCGTGGTCGGCCTCTACGGCATCGACACCCGCGCTTTGACCAAGCGCATTCGTGAACACGGCGTAATGAACGCTGTGCTCACTACTGATCCAGAAAAAGCCATCGTGGATGGCCTCAAAGAATTCGCCATTACCAACGCAGTGCCATCTGTTACAACCGAATCGATCAAAGTAGCCCCATCGTCCAATAACGGCCCACGTGTGGTGCTTTGGGACTTTGGTGCCAAAGACAACATCGAACGCGAGCTGCTCAAACGCGGAGCGACTGTCATTCGTATGCCAGCATCCAGCTCTCGTGAAGACATCCTTGCTCAGGAGCCAGATGCTCTTATGCTGTCCAATGGTCCTGGGGACCCTGCAGAAGCACAGGATGTTATCGCTCAGTTGCGTCTTTTGGCTGCAGATAAGATTCCAACTTTTGGCATCTGTCTTGGTCATCAGCTGCTGGCTCTGGCCCATGGCTTCAGCACCTTTAAGCTGAAATATGGTCACCGCGGCGCCAACCAGCCAGTGCGCGATCTCGTTACTGACCGCATCTTTATCACCAGCCAGAATCACGGCTACGCAGTCGATAATGATACCATTGATTCAGCCATCGCCATGAAACGCTTCATTAATTCCAATGATGGCACCTGCGAAGGCATCGATTATCTGAATGAACCAACCTTCAGTGTACAGTACCATCCGGAAGCCTGCGGCGGACCAAAGGATACTGCTTATCTTTTCGACCGATTCTTTGACATGATGGAGGGAAAATAAACTATGCCACTCAATCCAGAGATCAAAAAAGTACTTGTTATCGGCTCAGGTCCAATCGTCATTGGCCAGGCGGCAGAATTTGACTATGCTGGCACCCAGGCTTGCCAGGCGTTGAAAGAAAACAACATTGAAATTGTCTTAATCAACTCCAACCCAGCTACCATCATGACCGATGAAGCCATGGCCGATCATATCTACATCGAACCACTGACTCTCGAAACGGTTAAACGCGTCATTAAAAAGGAACAGCCAGACGCCATTCTTTCCACCCTCGGTGGTCAGACTGGCCTGACCCTGTCCATGCAGCTCGCCAAGGAAGGCTTCCTGGCACGTCATAACGTCAAACTTCTTGGTGCTAACCCTGAAACCATCGATAAGGCCGAAGACCGTCAGATGTTCAAAGACACCATGGATGCCATCGGTCAGCCAACCATCGCATCCAAAGTTGTTACCGATGCTGTATCTGCTTTGCGTTATGCTGAAGAAATCGGCTACCCAGTCATTGTTCGCCCAGCCTTCACCCTCGGCGGCAGCGGCGGCGGTATCTGCGAAAACGCTGAAGAACTCAACGTCACTGCACACAACGGCTTGCAAGCTTCACCAATCCACCAGATTCTCGTTGAAAAATGCATCAGTGGATGGAAAGAAATTGAATTCGAAGTCATTCGTGATGCCAAAGGCAACGCCATCACCGTTTGCTCTATGGAAAACTTCGACCCAGTCGGTGTTCACACTGGTGACTCCATCGTTATTGCACCAGCCGTCACCCTCGCTGACAAGGAATATCAAATGCTTCGTTCCGCAGCCTTGAACATCATCAATTCCCTTGGTGTTGAAGGGGGCTGCAACGTTCAGTTCGCCCTGCATCCAGAAAGCTTTGAGTACGCGGTCATCGAGGTAAACCCTCGTGTCTCCCGTTCTTCCGCACTGGCTTCCAAGGCAACCGGTTACCCAATCGCTAAAATCGCGACCAAAATTGCCCTTGGCTACACCTTGGATGAAATTCCAAACGTTGTCACTGGCAAAACCTTCGCTTCCTTTGAACCAGCCCTTGACTACGTTGCCGTTAAATTCCCAAAATGGCCATTTGACAAGTTCGTGTACGCAAAACGCGAACTGGGTACGCAGATGAAAGCCACCGGGGAAGTCATGTCCATTGCAGACAGCTTTGAAATGGGGCTCATGAAAGCTGTGCGCGGTGCCGAAATCAAACAGGACACCCTGCGTTATCAGGATTTCACCAGCATGAGCCTCGATGAGCTCAAGCCTCTCATGGCACAAGCTACTGACCTGCGTCTCTTCGCTGTATACGAAGGTCTCTACCGCGGTATGAGTGTGGATGAGATGCACACTCTCACCATGATTGATGAATGGTTCCTCTCCAAGCTCTGCCACATTGCTGATTTCGAACATCGTTTGGTCGACAACAAAGCCCCACTCTCTGTCGATGAGTACGTACAGGGTAAAAAACTTGGCTTCACCGACAAAATCATGGAACGCTTGAATGGCCATCCACTGCCAACCCATATGGCTCCAATCTATAAAATGGTTGACACCTGTGCCGGTGAATTTTCTGCCGAAACTCCTTACTTCTACTCCGTCTTCAACACTCCTGAAGAAGGCGCTGAAAACGAAGCACTGGAATCCATTGAAAAATCCACGAAGAAACGCGTCATCGTATTTGGTTCTGGTCCAATTCGTATTGGTCAGGGGATCGAATTCGACTATTCCAGCGTTCACTCTGTCTGGGCACTCAAAAATCTTGGCTACGAAGTCATCATTATCAACAACAACCCTGAAACTGTCTCCACCGACTTCGATACCGCTGACCGCCTCTATTTTGAACCGGTCACCTGGGAAGACGTTAAACCAATCATCGATCTTGAACAGCCAATCGGTGTTGTAGTGGCCTACGGTGGTCAAACCGCCATTAAGCTCACCGCAGACCTTGCTGCATACGGTGTCAAAATCATCGGTACCTCTGCCGACGGCATCGACGCCGCTGAAGACCGTGAACGTTTCGATGATCTCTTAAGCAAGCTCAAAATCAAACGCCCAGCCGGCCGCACCGTTTTCACTGAAGAAGAAGCGCTGAAAGTTGCCAACGACATCGGCTATCCCGTACTGATGCGTCCAAGCTACGTACTTGGTGGTCAAAACATGATCATCGCATTCGGCGACGATGACATTCAAGAATACATGAAGGTCATCATCGCAGCTGGCGAAGCGGAAAACCCTATCCTTATCGACAAGTACCTCAATGGTATTGAAATTGAAATCGATGCCATCACCGACGGCGAAGACGTGCTCATCCCTGGTATTCTTGAACATATCGAACGCACTGGGATTCACTCTGGGGACTCCATCGCCATCTACCCAGCGCCACACATCACCAAGCGTATGGAAGAAAAGATCATCAACCACACCAAGGCACTCTGCCGTGGCCTCGGTGCCGTTGGTCTGACCAACATCCAATACATCGTGCATGGCGACGATCTCTATGTGATCGAAGTCAACCCACGCGCTTCCCGTACCGTGCCTTACATCAGCAAGGTTACCGGCGTGCCAATGATCGACCTGGCCACCCGCGTCAGCTTCGGCGAGCAGCTTTGCGACCTTGGATACGGCACTGGCATCTACCCAGCCAGCAAGTACATCGCTATCAAGGTTCCAGTCTTCTCCTTTGAAAAGCTGGCCAACGTGGATACCCAGCTCGGGCCTGAAATGAAATCCACCGGCGAAGTGCTCGGTATTGGTGAAACCTTCCTCGAAGCCCTCTACAAAGGTCTCGTGGCTGCAGGTTACACCATCAAACGCGAAGGCGGCGTCTTCATCTCTGTTCGCGATCAGGATAAAGCAGAAATCGCCGACATCGCTAAGAAATTCTACTATCAAGGCTTTGAAGTCTATGCAACAAAGGGCACTGCCCGGACCATTGAAGCCGCCGACCCTAACATTGATGTTGTTGAACTCAACAAAATCTATGAAAGCGAAGGCTTCAACGCTGCCGATCTCATCGAAAGCGGCAAAGTCGACTACATCATCTCGACCTCCAAGAAAGGCCGCGATCCACAGCGCGACTCCGTTATCTTCCGCCGCAAAGCCGTTACCCTTGGCATCCCAACCATGACCGCCATCGACACGGCCGGCGCCCTCATCGACAGCATCACCAGTAACTACAACCAGCACAACACTGCTCTTGTTGACTTCAAGAACATGTAATAATAAAAAGGAAAAGAGCCGTAGATCTGTTCAAATTTTGAACGGATCCACGGCTCTTTCTTTTTCATTTAGACGTATTTACTAAATAATTTGCCGCACCAAAATATGCGTTCGCCGCACTATAACCAGCAGCTACTCCTGCATATTGCGCTGCCAATGCAGTATTAGATTCTGCATTCTGTAAATGAGCCAGTATTTTTTCATTTTGATTAATAATTTCCTGATTTTTTGCTGGCGAATTGTCAAGTCAAGTGCAACACCTCAGAATGATACAATTCAAACGGTGTC
>CALAKO010000215.1 GCA_937922955.1 uncultured Peptococcaceae bacterium
CGCGAGTTCGAATCTCGTTTTCCGCTCTTAGCACTCCGAGTGGAGTGCTTTTTTTGTTTTGTGAAAAGATGTGGAAAAATTTCTGATGAAAAAATTGAAAAAAGGGCTTGCAAAAAATGTTTGACCATGGTATTATAAATGAGCGTTGAGGGAGCGGTGATGAGCCGCAAGCGAAACGA
Organism: uncultured Peptococcaceae bacterium; assembly: GCA_937922955.1. Lineage (GTDB taxonomy): Bacteria > Bacillota > Peptococcia > Peptococcales > Peptococcaceae > UMGS1590. The sequence continues at coordinate 180 of CALAKO010000215.1, forward strand.
TATGCGGAAATGGCTCAGTGGTAGAGCATCGCCTTGCCAAGGCGAGGGTCGCGAGTTCGAATCTCGTTTTCCGCTCTTAGCACTCCGAGTGGAGTGCTTTTTTTATTTCTTGAGAAACTGAGGAGGATGGACATGCAGACGGTGATCATTGCCTCTGGCAATAAAGGAAAATTGAAAGAGTTCAAGGAATTGATGGGAGATTTGCCGGTCGACGTAAAATCGTTGGCAGATTATCCAGAGATTGGCGACATTGAGGAAAATGGAGCCAGTTTTGCAGAAAATGCTTATATAAAAGCGAAAGCAGTGTTCGATGCAACAGGTTGCCTGTGCATTGCGGACGATTCCGGTCTTGAAGTGGATGCTCTTGACGGTGCACCAGGGATTTATTCAGCACGTTATGCCGGTGAAGAAAAAGACGACGCTGCCAATAATGCGAAGCTTTTGACTGCTCTTGCAGATGTGCCAGCAGAGAAACGTGGAGGCCAGTTTCATTGTGCCATTGTAGCGATCGATCAAAATGGCAAGCGTTATGATGCAGAAGGCATTGTGCGCGGCGTGATTTTGCGCGAACAGCGCGGTGATAATGGGTTCGGCTATGATCCACTGTTTTATGTGCCTGAATTTGACAAAACAACGGCAGAATTGTCTATGGATGAAAAGAATGCCATCAGCCATCGCGGAAAAGCGGTGCGTCGGATCGTGGAAATATTGAAAGAGAACGTGTTTAATAAATAATAAAAGCCTATGTAGAGACCACCAAAAGGAGGGACTACATAGGCTTCTTTTTTTATTTTAAACGTTCTTCTAAGGCGTTTAATTCGTCGAAAAGGGTTTGTGGCATCTTATCGCCGTAGGAAGCAAAGTGTGCTTCGATGGATTTTGCTTCTTCAACCCAGGCGTCGTGGTTGACATCAAGAAGCAGTTCCACATCTTCGTTAGAGACATTGAGACCAGCAGTGTTGAGATCTTTGATGTCTGGAATGTAACCGATAGCGGTTTCGCGTGCACCGGCTGCATCATCGGTACGGTTGAAAATCCATTCGAGAACACGAATGTTTTCGCCATAGCCAGGCCAGATGAATTGACCGTCGCTGTCTTTGCGGAACCAGTTAACCGAGTAAATGCGTGGCAGTTTACTTTCATCAGTCAGTTTGGCCATATCCAACCAATGCTGAATGTAATCGCCAACATGATAGCCGATGAATGGCAGCATTGCAAATGGATCGCGGCGCACTTTACCGAGCTGGTCACTGATGATGGCTGCGGTTACTTCACTGCCCATGATGGAACCGAGGAAGACCCCATGCTGCCAGTTGAAGCTTTCGTACACCAGAGGAATGGTGGATGGACGACGGCCGCCAAAGAGAATGGCATCGATTGGAACACCTTCTGGTTTTTCCCATTCATTTTCAGCGATGATTGGGCATTGAGCAGCTGGCGCCGTAAAACGAGAGTTTGGATGTGCCGCACGGCGATCTGAATCTTTTGTCCAATCGTTGCCCTGCCAGTCGATGAGATGATCTGGCGCAGGACTTAAGCCTTCCCACCATACATCATTGTCGTCGGTGAGAGCGACATTGGTGAAGATGGTGTTTTTGCTGATGGTTTGAATAGCGATTGGGTTGGAACGGACGGAGGTTCCTGGTGCCACGCCGAAAAATCCGTTTTCAGGGTTGATGGCGTAGAGGCGGCCGTCTTCACCGATGTGAAGCCAAGCGATGTCATCACCAATGGTTTCTACCTTCCAGCCTGGCAAGGTTGGAACAAGCATGGCCAAATTGGTTTTGCCGCATGCGCTTGGAAAAGCGGCGCAGATGTGTTTCACACGGCCTTCTGGATTGGTAATTTTCAGGATGAGCATGTGCTCTGCCATCCAACCTTCATCACGTGCCATAACGGATGCGATGCGCAAGGCTAAACACTTTTTGCCAAGAAGTGCGTTGCCGCCATAGCCGGAACCATAGCTCCAGATTTCGCGTGTTTCAGGAAAATGAGCGATGTATTTTTTTTCCATTGGTGCACATGGCCAAGCTTCGTCGCTTTCGCCGTTGAGCAATGGTTTACCAACGGAGTGCAGGCAAGGAACAAAAGATCCATCGTCGCCGAGACGATCAAGTACTTTTTGACCGGTGCGGGTCATGATTTTCATGTTGAGAGCAACATATGGGCTGTCTGTAATTTGTACACCGATACGTCCAGCAGGACTATCGATCGGACCCATACAAAATGGAATAACATAAAGAGTGCGGCCTTTCATTGCACCGCTATACAGTTTACGCATTTTTTCTTTCAACTCGGCTGGTGGGTACCAGTTGTTGGTTGGTCCGGCATCCTCTTCTTTTTCGCTGGCAATAAAAGTGCGTTCTTCAACACGAGCCACATCAGAGATATGGGAGCGGAAAAGATAGCAGTTTGGATGTTTTTCCTCATTTAACTTTACAACAGCGTTTTTGTCCATAAGGTTTTGCAGAATTTGTTGTTGCTGCGCGTCGGACCCATCAAACCAGACGACCTTGTCCGGCTGGCAGAGACGTGTCATCTCATCGACCCAGGACAGCAGCATTTTATTATTAGTCATGATCATTCTCCTTGAATAAAATCGGTAATATAAAATTAACATATTCTACACATTCATTCAAGGGATTTGGGGCAATTTGTAATCACATTTAATGAAAATGTCTCATAATTAAACGTGGCTTTTGGTTATGGAAAAAGAAAGGTCGAAAATGATTGTTGACAACGGAAACTCATGCTATTCTAATTTAGTACATATGGAGGTGAATGTTGTGAACGATGTGATTGTTATCGGAGCTGGTGCCAGTGGAATGATGGCTGCATTGACAGCAGCACGCACAGGGTGTCGAGTGGTTCTTTTGGAAAAAATGGCATCATGTGGTCGTAAAATTCGCATCACCGGCAAAGGTCGATGCAATGTGACCACGGTGAAAAGTCGTGAAGAAATTTTGCAGCAGATTCGCCGAAATCCAAAATTCATGTATTCCAGCTTGAGTGCTTTTGATAATCGTGATGTTTGGAATTTTTTTGAAACCCGAGGCTGTGCATTAAAGGTGGAACGCGGTGACCGTGTTTTTCCAGTGAGCGACCATGCTCAAGATATCGTTGATACTTTAGTGGCTGAGGTCAAAAAACAGGGTGTGAAGCTTCATTGCGAAGTGAAAATTGTTGATTTGGCTTGTTTTGAGGATGGATCTTTTGAAGTAACGGCTGCTGACGGAAAACAATGGCGGGCGGCAGCGGTCATTCTATGCACTGGGGGCGCCTCCTATCCGGGTACTGGCAGCACTGGTGATGCATATGCTTGGCTGGAGGCTTTGGAGCTGCCGCTTGTCAAACCTTATCCTGCTTTGGTCCCATTGCTGGCAAAAGAAGAATGGGTGCCAGAACTGCAGGGGTTGAGCCTGCGAAATGTGCGCTTGACCATTGAGGATTCCCGTGGTAAAACACTGTACAGCGAACAAGGTGAAATGCTCTTTACACATTTTGGTATCAGCGGGCCTATTGTTCTATCGGCAAGTGGTCACTGTGCCGATTTTTGGCAGAAAAAACAACAGGTTCTTCGGGCACATATTGATTTAAAACCGGCTCTTTCGGAAGCAAAACTTGACGATCGCTTGCTGCGAGAAATTGCTGCGATGCCAAATAAACATTTGGGAAATATGTTAAAGACGCTACTGCCACAAAAAATGGTGCCAATATTTGCTATGCAATGTGGTGTGGATTCAGAAAAAGTACTTCATCAGCTGACAAAAGAGGAACGGCATCAAATTGTGACGTGGTTGAAAGATTTTTCATTTACTCTCACAGGTACGCGGTCATTAAAAGAAGGGATTGTTACAGCGGGGGGGCTGGCAACCAAGGCAGTGGACCCTAAAACCATGATGATTAAACGTGTGCCAGGACTTTTTGCTGCTGGCGAGTTGCTTGATATTGATGCCTATACAGGCGGGTTTAATTTACAGGTGGCGTTTTCTACAGGATACGCGGCTGGTCAAGCAGCATGTCGGTATATTCATGAAAGGATGGTTGAACAGTGAACCCAATCAGCGAAAGTAAAGTCGTTGCTCGTGCGGCTGTAAATATGGCTATTTCAGAAGATCGTGAAACGGAACGACAATTAAAGCAAAGCTATGCTGCCGAAGGCATTCAGACTGCTGCAATAGATATTGGCGGTGATTTTTTAAAATCGATGAATAGAATGGTTGAGCAAGCCATTGTAGCTGCTCGACGTGAAGGCTTGATTGCAGAAAACTCTCCACGAGAGGATGGTTCTATTGCAGGTGCTCTGCATGACGCGCTCAGTCAGGTTGCATCAAAGGCTAGTGGTATGAGCGTTGGCGGAAAAATTGGTTTGGCACGTTGTGAAGAACACATCAGCGTATCGGTGTTTTTGAGCATTGGCTTATTGTATTTGGACGATGTGGCCTTGGGATTGGCGCATCGTTTGATTTGAGAAAATGAGGAGAGAAAGCATGCAGATTGCTATAGATGGACCTGCTGGCGTTGGCAAAAGCACATTGGCAAAGGCGCTGGCACAACACTTGGGAATTATTTATTTGGACACAGGGGCTATGTATCGCGGAGTGACGCTGTTAGCGCAGAGACAAGGCGTTCTGCCTGAAGAAGGTCCTGCATTGGAACAACTTCTGGAAAAATTGTCATTGAATTTTCGAATGATCGAAGGAAAAAAATGTCTGTTCAATCATGATGAAAATATTGAGGAGTCCATACGGAAACCGGAAATATCGAAGATTGTTAGCGAATATGCTAAGCTGGCAAGTGTCCGTACAGCAATGACTCAGCAGCAGCAACGAATTGCCGCTGAAACGTCGGTGATCATGGATGGACGGGACATTGGCACAGTGGTGTTACCAGATGCCGATTTTAAATTTTTTATTACGGCCAGCGTCGAAGAACGGGCACGTCGTCGCTATCTGGAACTGAAAGAAAAAGGCATTGATCAGGATTATCAGGAATTAGTAGAAGATATTGCCAGAAGAGACCGCTTGGACAGCACGCGAGATATTGCTCCGCTTAAGCAGGCGGAAGATGCTATCCTAGTGGACACAGACGCATTGAATGCAGAAGAAGTTTTAGAAAAAATAATTGGGATAATTTCAAAATAATGTTTGGCATTATGGCCATTATTAGGTATAATAAAGTGTAATTGAATGTGCATACGTTTGAGAGGGTTTAGAATGGAAATCAAATTAGCGCCCAATGCCGGATTTTGTTTCGGTGTACGTGCGGCGATCAATAAAGGTGAAAAACTCATAGAGGAAGGGAAAGGTCCTATTGCAACGCTGGGACCGTTGATCCATAATCCTCAGGAGGTTGCGCGTTTGGAATCTCTTGGAATTCGATCCTATGATGATTTGAAGGACATTCAAGAGAAAAACGTTCTTATTCGTACACATGGCGTTGCGCCTTCCGTTTATCAGGATATCGAAGCTTCTGGGCACACGTATTTTGACTGTACTTGTCCAAAGGTCAAAAAGGTTCAGCAAATTGCGCGTGAACATGCAGAAGCAGGTTATCAGGTACTGATTTTGGGTGATCGCAATCATCCGGAAGTCATGGCTATTGTTGGCTGGACTGGCGACACGGCCATTGTCTTCATCAGTATGGATGAACTGGAGGCTCTGTCTCTCACAGGCAAAAAAATATGCCTGGTATCTCAAACCACCGAAAAGTACGAACGCTTTGAAAGCGCGGTTGCTTATCTGGAAAGTCTTGAGTTAGAAGAGCTTGTTATTCACAATACTATTTGTGCAGCAACGAGAGACAGACAGTCTGATGCCAGCGACCTTGCAAAGCAGGTAGATCTGATGATTGTTATTGGCGGCTATAACAGCGCTAATACATGCAAGCTCGTTTCAATCTGCCAGGATGCAGGCGTAACAACCAAACATGTTGAATCTGCAGCAGATTTGCAGAATGAATGGTTTGAAGGCATCAATAAAATTGGTTTAACAGCAGGGGCATCGACTCCTGACTGGATAATTAGGGAGGTCATTGACAAGATGGAAGAATTAACAATGGAACAAGGTTTAGAACAGGGTTATGGTACTTTGGAACCACTTAATCTTTATGATGTCGTAACAGGTACCGTCGTAAAGATTAATCCCGACGAAGTAATGGTCGACGTAGGTGGCAAATCCGAAGGCGTTATTCCAATCAAGGAGCTGTCCTTCCAAAAAGATCCAAATGTCGAAGACATCGTTAAAGTTGGCGATGAAATCCAAGTTATGGTTATTAAGATGGAAAACAACGAAGGTCACATGGTTTTGTCCAAAAAGCGTGCTGATCAGGAAAAGGCAATGGATGAACTTCAGCAGAAGTTTGACAATGGTGAAGTCATCGAAGCAAAGGTTGTTAGCGATGTAAAGGGCGGCGTTATCGTAGATATCGGTGCACGTGGCTTTGTGCCAGCATCTCATCTCGACACCAAGTATGTTGACGACATCAAGTCCTTTGTAGGCAACACCTATCGCTTCAAGATCATCGAATTTGATCCAAATCCAGAAAACCGCAAGATCATTCTTTCCCGCCGTGTTGTGCTGGAAGAAGAAGAAAAAACTGCACGTGAACAGTTCTGGGCAAACATTGAAGAAGGTCAGGTTCTCAAAGGCCGCGTACAACGCATCGCAAACTTCGGCGCATTCGTGGATCTTGGCGGAGTAGACGGTCTTCTTCACATTTCTGAAATGGGCTGGGGCCGCGTTAAGCAGCCTACCGATGTTGTTAACGTTGGCGACGAAATCGAAGTTTACGTTCTCAGCGCTGACAGCGAAAAGGGCAAAATCAGCTTGAGCCTGAAGAAACTGATCCAGAACCCATGGGACAACGTTGCTGAAAGATATCCTGCTGGTGCAGTTATGACTGGTAAAGTTGTTCGTATCGCTCCATTTGGTGCATTTGTTGCACTTGAAGATGGTGTGGATGGTTTGGTTCACATTTCTCAAATTGCTTGGGAACATGTTGAAAAAGTTGAAGATGCTCTGGCTATTGGTCAGGAAGTTCAGGTTAAGGTTCTCGAAGTGGACGAAGATCGCAAGCGCATCAGCCTGTCCATCAAGGACCTGAAGGAACGCCCAGTGGTTGAAAAACCAGCTGCTCCTGCAAAACCAAAGAGACAGCCAAAACCAAAGAGTGACATTCCAGAAGTAAACGAAGCACTCAGCAATGATGCATTTGCTCATCTGGCAGAACTCATCGAAGAAAACAACGACTAATCTTTGTTCTCTAAAGCTCCGCTTTTGGCGGAGCTTTTTTAATGGATATTGAATATGTTAAAAGATAATCTCCTGTGATCGAATAAATCTGGTTTGATATCTAGATTTTAAAATCGCAGGAGATATATTATAAAAAAGAGAAAATTAATCGATTCTCATAATTGCAAGAGTTGTTGGGTGTCAAGATTGGCGTATAGGATGATTTAGTCGGCTATATCGGAAAAAAATAGGAAAGGCAAGAGAAAAATCACACATAGGAGTGATTAATATTTTCGTTAGAAATAATAAAG
>CALAKO010000216.1 GCA_937922955.1 uncultured Peptococcaceae bacterium
GACAAAGGGTCCATCACCTCTGTTCAGGCCGTTTATGTCCCTGCCGATGACTTGACCGACCCAGCACCAGCAACCACCTTTGCACACTTGGATGCAACGACCGTATTGGACCGTGGTATTTCCGCAAAAGGGATTTACCCAGCCGTTGACCCGCTGGCATCCACCTCTCGTATTCTTGACCCACTCGTTGTTGGTGAAGAACACTACAACATCGCACGTGGCGTTCAGGAAGTGCTGCAGCGCTATAAAGACCTGCAGGATATCATCTCCATCCTTGGTATGGACGAATTGTCCGATGAAGAAAAACTCATCGTTGCTCGCGCTCGTAAGATTGAACGTTTCTTGAGTCAGTGCTTCTTCGTTGCTGAACAGTTCACCGGCAACCCAGGTCAGTACATTCCACTCAAAGAAACCTTGCGTGGGTTCAAAGAAATCCTCGAAGGAAAACACGATGATCTCCCAGAACAGGCTTTTCTCATGGTAGGTACCATCGACGATGCCGTTGCTAAAGCAGAGGCAATGAAGAACGGCGTCATGTAAGGAGGTGCTCACCATGGCAGAAAAACTGCTGCAGTTGGAAGTGGTCGCTCCTGACCATCAAGCACTGTCCGTTGAAGCGAAAAGTGTTGTCGTACGCACGCCAGAAGGTGAGATTGGCTTCCTGCCAAACCACGTTGCCATGATTGCAGCACTCACCCCAGAAATTGTGCGTTACGTCGATAAAGACGATAAGAAAGGGTACATCTTCGTTGGCGGCGGGTTCGTGGAAGTGAACAACAATCGCGTTACCGTGCTTTCCGCAAGTGCAGAAACAGCGGATCAGATTGACTTTGATCGTGCCGAACGCGCTAAACAGCGCGCTGAAGAACGATTGGCCCGCAAACGCGAAGGCAATGTAGACGTTGCTCGCGCAGAAGCAGCTCTCTATCGTTCCATCGAACGCCTGAAGATGAAACAGTATCTTTAAATAGCAAAAAGCCGTCCATGGTGGACGGCTTTTTTGGGTTTTTGGTGAATAACAGCAACGGAGAATCAAGAAAAGCTTTGGAACAGGCGATGGATGCTATAGGATAAGCGGCAAAAGCTTGTGAAAAATGGAATGTTTGCTGTTGTAATTTTGCGACAGTTTTCAAACTGTGATGGCTGCAAGGGGCACTCCTTTGCTGTTTTTTTAAGCATCAAAAATGGCGAAAAAAGTGAAATTTAAGTGATTGTATAATTTTGACAGAAAGAAGAAACATGCAAAATGACGAAAATATGAGTGATGACGTTGGGTTATGAAAAGGTAAGAGAGGCTTAACATAGCCACTTAATAGACTTTTTTTAGAAAATCTCACGGTCTGTGATTGATAAAAATTTATCATGGTTCTGTAAATTGTCGCAATGAGAATTGTATTTAATTAAAAAATGTTGCATAATATAGTAGATATAAAAGGCATTCTTATGCCCAATATTCTATCTGTGCAATTTTTCGCAGATGGAAGAGATAATTATATAGGGGAGGTTTTAAGGTGAATGATGGATTATGGATTGTCCTGTTGTTCGTCGCGTTGGCCTTAGTTCTGACCTGTGCTGGTATCGGTGTGAGCCTTTTGCTCAGTCCGCATTATTATCACAGTAAGGAACAGAGAGAAACGTTTGAATGCGGGATCGACACCGAAGGGACTGCCTGGGTCAACTTCCGTGTCGGGTACTACATGTATGCACTTGTATTCCTATTGTTTGACATTGAAACTGTATTCTTCTTTCCTCTGGCCCTTGCTTTTAAGAGTGTTGGATTATTCCCAGTGGTTGCAGCCGCAATTTTCCTTGTGCTCTTGTGCATTGGCCTGTGGTATGAATGGAAGGAGGGCGCGCTCGAATGGAAATAGATAAGGTGCGTTTTGACGAGGAGCACATGCCTACCTCTGAAGGGTGGAGCCCTTCGACAAGAATTTCGCCGGTTACGGACTATCTGCGTAACACTCAGCCAACACAGGCGGAACTTGACCGTTGTGTGATTTTGACAACGATTGACAAGGTGCTGAATCAGGGCCGTAGCCGTTCCTTCTGGCCAGTAACCTTCGGTCTTGCTTGCTGCGCAATTGAAATGATGTCCTCTGGGGGGGCACGTTTTGACTTGGCACGTTTCGGTTACGAAGTATTCCGTCCGTCGCCACGTCACGCAGACTTGATGATTGTTGCTGGTACGGTGACCAAGAAAATGGCACCACTGATTAAGCGTATTTACGAAGAAATGGCAGAACCTAAGTATGTCATTGCAATGGGCAATTGCGCGGTCAGCGGCGGTCCTTTTGCAGGCGGTTACTCCATGGTTAGCGGCGTGAAAGAATTTTTGCCGGTGGATGTTTATCTGCCTGGTTGTCCTCCACGTCCAGAAGCATTGTTTGATGCTTGTCTGAAACTGAAGGATCGTGTCAACGATCCTACGATCGTTGAGAGAGAGAGGTGAAAGGCGTGCTCAAGGAACAAATTATGAATGTTATTCCTGCTTTGCAGGAAGAAGAAGATCCACGTGTGACGGCTTTCACTGTTGAACGTGATGAGTTTGTACAGGCCATTATGGACCTGGCTAATAAGTGCAAGTACGATGCACTCCTCGACCTCTGCGCGGTTGAATATCCTGAGGATATGGTTGGGGTGTATAACCTCATGAATTTTGAAGACATGGATATGATTCGTGTATCGGTGCACTTCCCAAAAGATGATCTTTGGCTGCCATCCTTGGACGGTGTGTTTAAGGCGGCGTATATCCTCGAACGTGAAAGCTATGACCTCATGGGCGTGGAATACAAAGGACATCCAGATCTGCGTCGCATTTTCCTTGCGGACGACTTTGTCGGTCACCCACTCCGCAAAGATTATGAGAACCACGTAAGAAAGTAAGGGAAGGGGGACTACGATGAGTATCTATGAAAAACAAGGTCGTTTCGGAAACTCCGAAGAACAAACGATTGAAGAACTGATGCAAAAACAGCAAGAGCTGCAAAATCTGCAAAAGGATCAAGACCCATCCCAGACCTATATTATGAATATGGGCCCTCAGCACCCTTCGACTCACGGGGTATTTCGTGCGAAATTAACGATGAACGGTGAAAAAGTTGTTGGCTGCCAGAATGTTTGCGGGTATCTCCATCGCGGCATTGAAAAATTGTGCGAAGATCGTACCTGGGCTCAGGTAGTGCCATATACGGACCGTCTTGATTACCTCTCCTGCATTCTTAATGAATGGGGCTATTGCATGGCTGTAGAACAGCTCATGGGTGTAGAAGTGCCAGAACGTGGCGAGTATGTTCGCGTAATCATTGGCGAATTGCAGCGTATTGCGCACCATTTGGTTTACCTCGCCTGCATGGCGTTGGACTTCAACGGGTACACTGTTTGGATGTACATGTTCCGTGAACGTGAAAAAGTGTTTGATCTGTTGGAAGCTTATAGCGGCAGCCGCATGAACAATCACGCATTCCGTATTGGTGGGGCGCCAACTCCATTGCCAACTGGTTTCAAAGAAAAGCTCACCAAATGGTTGGATGAATTCCCAGATGCGTTGAAGGATTTCGATAATGTCCTCAATGGCAACGAAATCTTCCTGGCTCGTACGAAAAACGTTGGTGTTATTGATGCTGAAATGTGCAAGAATTACGGGGTCTATGGTGCGAACCTGCGTGCTGCCGGGGTGAAACTCGACTTGCGCAAAGACAAACCATACAGCGTTTACGATCGTTTCGATTTTGATGTGCCTGTTGGGGAAATTGGCGACTGCTACGATCGTTACATGGTACGTTATTGGGAAATGGCAGAATCTGCCAAGATCATTCGTCAAGCACTGGAACAAATGCCAGACGAAGGACCTACCATGGGTAAAGTGCCAAAGATGATCAAAGTTCCAGCTGGTAGTGCGTATTCTCAGCTTGAAGGCGGCATGGGCTGGCTTGGCTTCTATGTTGTCAGTGATGGCGGTACAAAACCATATCGTGTACGTATTCACGCGCCAAGTATGATGAGTGTATTTGCATTGCAGGATATCGTTGGCGTTGAAGATATGTTCATGCAGGACTACGTCGCTGCCCTGGCATCGGTCGATATCGTTCTCGGTGAAGTGGACCGTTAAAGGGGGTAGTTATTCGTGCTTGATAATCTGTTTATTAACATTGGCAACTGGATCGTCGATATCACGATGCGCCTTGGCGGTTCCCAGGCTTTAGGCCTTTGGATTGAACGTATCGTCGCAGCGGTTGCTATTCTGGTTTTTCTGTTATGCAACGTTATTATTTTGGTTTATTTAGAACGTAAGATTTCTGGTTTCATCCAGGAACGTTTGGGGCCAAACCGTTGCGGTCCATTTGGTATCTTCCAGTTGTTCATGGACATTTTGAAACTTGTCAGTAAGAACACGGTTACACCGGACAGAGCGGACAAGTTCCTGTACAACATGGTGCCAATTGTTGTCTTTATCCCAACGATGATGGTGTTTGCTGTCATGCCATTGGGTGAAGGCATGACCGTGTATGATTCTCCAGTCAGCTTGATTTATTACTTTGCTGTCAGTGCTTTTACAACCATCGTCCTGCTTCTGTCTGGTTGGGCTGCGAACAACAAATACAACCTGATGGGTGGTATGCGTGCAGCAGCGCAGATGGTTAGTTATGAAATCCCACTGCTTTTCTCTTTGCTGGGGATTGTCATGCTGACCGGCAGCATGAACCTGAATGACATTGTTTACGATCAGGTTGAAAACGGTTGGTTCATCTGGCGTCAGCCACTGGCCTTCATCATCTTCTCGATTGCAGCAACGGCTGAAATCAACCGTTCTCCATTCGACTTGGCTGAAGGTGAACAGGAACTGATCGCTGGTTATCAGACCGAGTACAGTGGGATGCGTTTCGCATTCATGTACTTGGGTGAATACGTTGCAATGCTGGCTATGTGCTGGCTGGCTGCTGTTCTCTTCCTTGGTGGTTGGGACGGCCCAATCCTGCCTGGTTGGCTCTGGCTCTTCATTAAGACTTATGTATTCGTATTGCTTAATATGTGGGTGCGTTGGACCTTCCCTCGTATTCGCATTGACCACATGTTTAAATTGAACTGGAAAGTTTTGATTCCGCTGGCTGTTGTTAACCTGGCAATTACCGGCATTGTAATCAAAGCTCTGCAGTTCATGGCGTAGGAGGTGGATGTATGTTCGGAATGGGTTTATTAAAAGGCCTTGGCGTTACAGGGAAACACTGGTTCAAAAGAGAAGTCACTGAACAGTATCCAGAACAGCGTCCTGACCTTCCACCTGCCAGCCAGGGATTTTTTGACTATGAATTGTCAAAATGCATTGCTTGCGGGTTGTGCGAACGGGCATGCCCAAATCACGTCATTACCGTGGAAACAGAGAAAAATGAAGAAGGCAAGAAGGTTGTTACTGCTTACAAAATGCAGGTAGAATATTGCCTCTTCTGCGGAATGTGCATTGAAGCCTGCCCAACAAAGGCGCTTAGAAACGCTAACAACTTTGAAATTGCCTGCTACAGCTACGACAACACGGAATACGATTTCCTCAGTGGCATTCCACAGGCAATGAATGAGAAATTTAACAAGGTACAGGCGGATTATTGGAACAAAAAACGTCCAGAAGGCAATCCAATGGGGATGCCAGAACCGGTGAAGCCACCAAAACCAGCAGCAAAGCCTGCTGCAAAACCAGCGGCTAAACCGGCTGATGCTGCAGCTGCACCAGCAGCAAAGACTGAGGCACCTGCTGCGGCTGAAAAGCCACAGGAAGCTGAAAAACCTCAAGCAGCAGCACCTTCTGAGGACGGAAAGGGGGCAGCTGAATGATCTCGCCAGTTTTATTCTACCTGATGGCGTTCGTCGTCATCTTTGGGGCACTCATGATGGTTGCTCATAAGAACATCCTTTACAGTGCACTGAGCATGGTTCTGTGCTTTATCGGGGTTGCCGGTATTTATGCAACACTGCAGCTTTCGTTCTTTGCCGTTGTCCAGATCATGGTGTATGTTGGCGCGATTACGATTTTGACCGTATTTGCGATCATGCTGACACGCCATGCTCATCAGGAAGACTTTGACGGCACCAACCCATTTTCCAATAATGTGGTAGGAGCAGGTGTTGTTGCAGTTGGGATTGCTGTTGTCATGGCAATCGTTATCCGCAGCCTGAATTTGATTACACCACAGGCACTGCCTGAAGATTGGATCCAGCAGATTGGTATCGAACTCTTCGGCACCTATGTATTGCCTGTTGAATTGGTTGCACTGCTTCTGCTCGTTGGCATGATTGGTGCAATCGTTATTGGGAAGGAGGATGATGGCCAATGATCGGACTGACACATTATCTGTTATTGGGCGCGTTCCTCTTTGCCATCGGACTCTTCAATGCTTTGGCAAAACGCAACATCATTGCTGTTTTGATGGGCATTGAATTGATGCTGAACGCTGTCAATATCAACCTGTTGGCGTTTAACCGCTTTGTCGGGATTAACGGCGTTGATGGGTACGCCTTTGTGTTGATTGTTCTCGTTGTTGCGGCAACAGAAGTTGCTGTTGGTCTTGCTCTCATCATCAAACATTTCCGCGAAAGTGGAGAAAGCGATGTTGCAAAGATCGACTGGTTGAAATGGTAAGGGGGGTATAAATAATGATACAGTATGCTTGGCTATTGCCATTATTGCCGCTCCTTGCTTTTGTGGTTACCGGTCTCTTTACTGGCCGCAGTAAAAACCTGACGGTGGGTATTGTTATCGGTGTGTTTGTCATCGATTTGATCATCGCCAGTGGTATTGGTATTGAAGTGCTTGGCGGCGCTGCTACCATGAACAACCCAATTGAGTACGGTGTTGAATGGCTCGCTATCGGGGATTTCTCCATTGAATTGGGCTTCCTCATCGACCCATTGACCGCAATGATGCTCTTTGTGGTTATGGTCGTTGCTACATTGGTAGCTATTTACTCTACCGGCTATATGCACGGAGATCCTGGAACACCTCGCTTCTTCAGTTATCTGAGTCTCTTCGTGTTCTCTATGTTGCTCTTGGTTGTTGCTAACAACTATTTCTTCATCTTCTTCGGTTGGGAAATGGTAGGTCTCTGCTCTTACCTGCTCATCGGTTATTACTATGACACCGACAGCGCAGCGCGTGCGAGTCAGAAGGCGTTCCTCTTCAACCGTCTTGCCGACTTCGGCTTTATGCTCGGTTTCTTCCTGATTTTTGCCACCTTCGGCACCTTTAATTTCACCGAGCTTGCAGAACTTATTCCGGCCTACAGCAATGAAGCGCTGGTTGCTCTCATGGGTATCCTCGTCTTCATCGGGCCAATCGGGAAATCTGCTCAGTTCCCACTGCATGTCTGGCTGCCAGACGCCATGGAAGGTCCTACACCTGTCAGTGCGTTGATCCATGCTGCGACCATGGTCGCTGCCGGTGTTTATCTCCTGGCTCGTCAGTTTGCTCTGTTCTCCAGCGCAACCCTGACCATGGAAGTGATCACCTTCATTGGTGGTTTCACCGCCATCTTTGCAGCCTGCATGGCACTTGTTAACAACGACATCAAGCGTGTGCTTGCTTTCTCCACCATGAGTCAGCTTGGCTACATGGTTATGGCCATCGGTCTTGGCACCATCACTGCAGCAACCTTCCACTTGGGAACCCACGCCTTCTTCAAAGCGTTGCTCTTCCTCGGTGCTGGTTCTGTCATTCACTGTGTTGGCTCCAACGATATGGCTGTCATGGGCGGTCTGCGTAAATACATGCCGGTGACCACCTGGACCTTTATCATTGGTTCTTTGGCTCTGGCTGGGATCTTCCCATTTGCTGGTTTCTGGTCCAAGGACGAAATCATCACCACCGCTTACACCACCGGTCACTATGGCTACTTTGTGGTCGCTGAACTTGTTGCATTCATGACGGCGTTCTACATGTTCCGTTTGATTTTCCGTACCTTCTTTGGTGAAAATCGTACCCCACATGGTCACCTTCATGAATCTCCAAAGGTAATGACCGTACCACTTATCATCCTTTCTGTATTTGCGATTTTCTCAGGCTTCCTGGGTGCGCCATTCATGCACAACGGCTACGCATCCTATGTGTTCTATGGCGAACCACATCATCCAGAAGCGAATTACTTCGTTATGCTCCTCTCCACCGTACTGGCATTGGCTGGGATTGGCCTGGCTTATCTCATGTACCATAAGAAGAGCATCGATCCTGCAAAAATCGCCAAAGCAAGCGGCCCAATCTATGGCATTCTCTCCAACCGCTTCTACATCGACCAGATCTATCAGTGGATCTTTGATGTGGTAGTCATGGGCTTCTCTTATGTCTGCAAATGGTTCGATACCTACATCATCGATGGGTTCCTCGATTGCGTGGCCAACGTTACCAAATGGCTTGGTGCGAAACTGCGCAAAACCGAAACCGGTAACATGCAGACCTATGCAGTGGTCATGTTCTTTGCGGTGATCGTGATTGTACTCTGGAAAGCCATGCCGATGTTAGGAGGGATGTAGTCAATGAATAGTCTAGGATTTCCAATTCTGTCGCTGATTACATTGATGCCAATCCTTTGTGCCATCGTGGTTATCTTTATCCCGAACGACAAAGTCGACGTGATGAAGAAAACGGTCATTGGATTTATGGGCGTGAACCTTTTGCTCACACTCTTTATGTTTGCGCAATACAATGTCAGCGAAGGCGGCATGCAGTTTGTTGAAAACATTACCTGCTCTGATTATCTTGGTATCAACTACATCATGGCAGTGGATGGGATCAGCGCACCGCTGATGCTTTTGACCAGTTTGATTATCTTTGCCGGGTCCTGCATCTCTTATGATATGAACACCCGTACCAAAGAATTCTTCGTTTTCTTAATGATTTTGGTTTGTGGGGTATATGGCGTTTTCGCTTCACAAAACCTGTTATTCTTCTACATCTTCTTCGAATTGGCTCTCGTTCCAATGTATACTCTCGTTGGTGTTTGGGGTTCCGTTCGTAAAGATTACGCCGCTATGAAACTTGTGCTGTATCTGTTGATTGGTTCTGTATTCGTGCTGGTAGGGATCATTTCCATGTATCTCTATGGCGCAAGCAGCGCTGGTCTTGGCTATCTCACCCTCAACATGGATGAGCTGGCTACGGTTGCATACGGCACCGATTTCCAAATCTTTGCTTATGCATTCCTTGCATTTGGCTTTGGGTTCCTCGTTAAGATGTTCCCATTCCACACCTGGTCTCCTCTTGGTTACGCTGCAGCACCTACGGCTGTTTCCATGCTCCATGCCGGCGTTATCGTTAAGCTTGGTGCATATGGGCTGATCCGTTGTGCGGTTAGCTTCTTCCCAGAAGGGGCACAGTTCTGGGCACCAGTCATTGGTCTGCTCTGCATGATCAACATTGTCTATGGTGCATTCATCGCAATGGTTCAGAAAGACATGAAACTCTTCGTTGGTTACGCCTGCGTGAGCCACATGGGTTACATCCTCTTAGGTGTATCCACGCTGAACCTCATGAGCCTCTCTGGCGCAGTCAGCCAGATGGTCGCTCACGGTCTCATGATGGGTCTCTTCTTCAGTGTCATCGGTTACATTTACCACGAAGCCGGCACCCGCGACATCACCGCTTTTGGCGGTCTTGCAAAGCAGATGCCTAGAGCAGCGGTACTGTTCTCCTTGGCCGCTCTTGCCTGCCTCGGTCTTCCTGGGATGTTTAACTTCGTTGCTGAATTCCTCATCTTCATGGGTACCTTCACCAGCGATAAAGTCATCCTCGGTTTCATCACCTATCGTATGATGGCCGTTGTTGCTATTTCCGGTATCGTTATCACCGCTACTTACTGCCTGCGTGCAGTTCGTATTGCCTTCATGGGTCCTCGCAATCCAAAATGGGATCACTTGCATGACATCCACGGGATTTATCTCGTTGGCCCTTGCGTGCTGGTTATTGCCCTCTTTGTATTCGGGATCTACCCACACGGCATCGGCGCGATGATCGAATCCGGTGTTGCACCTATTGCCCAAGCTATTGAATCCAGTGTGATTGGAGGGATCTTCTAATGCTGACTTTTCAAGCTGTTACAATGGAATTGTTGGTATTCATCCTTGGTTTGATCCTTCTTTTGGCAAAACTCGTTGCGAAAAAAGGGGCGTCCCTTCCATATGGCTGGATCACGGTGATCGGCTTCGTCATCATTGGCGTTGTTGGTGTGATCTATCCGCCGGAAGTTGGCATCGTATTCAATGGCATGTACTATACCGATAGTTACAGTCTGTTCTTCAAAGAATTGATTCTCGTCTGCGCAGTGCTTGTTTCTCTTTGCTCCTGCGACTATGTAAAGAAAAAAGGCTATCATGAAGCGGAATATTACATCCTGCTCGTCTTTGCGACTCTTGGGATGATGGTATTCACCTCTGCAGGCGATCTCATTACCTTGTATGTCGGCCTGGAACTGATGACCATGAGTTTCATCGTGCTCATCGGTCTTGCTCGCCGCAATGCACTTTCCACCGAAGCCAGCCTGAAATACCTGGTGCTTTCTGCACTTAGCTCCGCTGTGATGCTCTATGGTATTTCTATGATCTATGGCTTCATGGGAACCACCATGTTCCTGCAGATGGCTATGAACATCAGTGCTTTCTCACACACCGCATTCATGGTTGTGGGCGTGTTGTTCTTCCTCGCAGGCTTTGCCTATAAGCTCAGCGCCGTACCATTCCATATGTGGGCTCCTGACATTTATCAGGGTGCACCAACACCTGTGGCTGGTTTCCTCGCTGTTGGGGCAAAAGTGGCTACCCTTGGCATTCTTTGCCGTCTGCTCTTCAACTATTTCACCTATTTCGCAGATTCCTGGCTGTATGTCATCATTGCTTTGGCAATGTTGTCCATCATCTTCGGGAACCTCGTGGCCATTCCACAGCGCGACGTGAAACGTATGCTGGCCTATTCTTCCATCGCACAGGTTGGTTATCTGCTTCTGGCAGTGGCTGCGGCCAATACCCTTGGTATTGTCGCTATCTGCTTCTACGTAGCAGCTTACGCCTTCGCGAACATCGGTGCCTTCATTGCAGCGTCTAACGTTGAAATTGCTACTGGTACCACCGATATGAAGAAATACGTTGGCATGAGCAAACGCTCTCCACTTCTCGCTGCCGGGATTTTCATCTTCATGATTTCCCTCGGTGGTCTGCCTCCTACTGGTGGCTTTATCGGGAAGTTCATCATCTTCACCTCCACCATTCAGAGTGGTTATCTGATCTTCTCCATCATCGCTCTCTTGTTCAGCATGGTTTCTGTTTACTACTATCTGCGCCTGGTTCGTGAATGCTACTTCGCACCAGTGCCTGAAGAAGCAGACATGACTAAGATCAAGACACCAATTGGTATGAAGATTGCGCTCGTTATCTGCATGGTGATGAGCATTGCCATGGGCCTCTTCTTCGATCCAATGATCGAAGCTGGCGCCAACGCGCTGAGCAGCATGCTGCTGTTCTAAGTGGTGAAGACATCATCTTTTGATGGTTCTACACGCCTGTCCTTTGTGACAGGCGTGTTTTTTTATGGGGCGAATTGTCAAGTCAAGTGCAACACCTCAGAATGATACAATTCAAACGGTGTC
>CALAKO010000217.1 GCA_937922955.1 uncultured Peptococcaceae bacterium
TCCAGCGTGCCGCCGAAGCTGCTGGCGTCACACCAAAAGAATACGTCGATCAGATCGTCGAAGGGCCTGGCGGCTTCAAAAATCTTTGGGACGCTCTGATGATTGATTATGATAAGTTCATCCGCACCACCGACGATTATCATGTCAAAGCCGTTCAAAAGCTGTTCAAGATCATCTACGAAAAAGGCGATATTTACAAATCTTCCTACAGCGGTCATTACTGCACCAGCTGCGAAACCTTCTTCACCGATTTGCAGCTCGTTGATGGCGATCATTGCCCAGACTGCGGCAAAAAGACCGAAATTCTTTCTGAAGAAAGCTACTTCTTCAAAATGAGCAACTATCAGGATCAGCTTCTTCAGTACATTGAAGATCATCCTAATTTCATCATGCCTGAAAGTCGTCGCAACGAAATGATCAACTTCATTAAAGGCGGGCTCGAAGACCTCTGCATTTCTCGTTCCACCTTTGACTGGGGCATTCCTGTGCCAATCGATGAAAAGCACGTCATTTATGTATGGTTCGACGCTCTTTCCAACTATATCACCGCTCTCGGTTGGAATGGCGAAGACGACAGCCTCTATCAAAAATATTGGCCAGCCGATGTGCACCTTGTTGGTAAAGACATCGTTCGCTTCCATTCTATTATTTGGCCTACCATTCTGCTGGCTGCAGACATTCCGCTGCCAAAACAGATTTTCGGCCACGGCTGGGTATTGAGCGATGGCGGCAAAATGAGTAAGTCCAAGGGCAACGTGGTGGACCCATTCAAACTCATCGAAAAATATGGTGTCGATGCCGTTCGTTACTACCTCCTGCGTGAAATCCCAATCGGCCAGGATGGTAACTACACGGAAGAACTGTTCATCACCCGCTACAACAACGATCTTGCCAACGACTACGGCAACCTTGTCAGCCGCACCGTCAGCATGATTGACAAATATTGCGACGGTATCATGCCTGCTTCCGAACAGGAAGAAATCATCGATGAAGACCTGCGTCAAATGGCCATCACCCTGCCTGCTCAGGTTGCCTTCGAACTGGACAAGCTGAATTTCCCAGGTGCACTGGCTCGTATTTTCGCCCTCATCGGCCGTGCCAACAAATACATCGATGAAACCACCCCATGGATTCTCGCCAAAGATGCCAAATATCATGCTCGTCTGATGACGGTGCTCTATAACCTGACTGAAATTGTTCGCATCACCACCATTTTACTCAAACCATTCATGCCTAACCTGGCACCACGTGTCTCTGAACAGCTCGGTGTTGACCTCACAAAGGCCACCTGGGCCGATGCCACCACCTGGGCTATGACACCATCTGGCGTAAAAGTACACAAAGGCGAACCTCTCTTCCCACGTGTTGATCCTTCCAGCATCGAACTGCCAGCAGAAAAAGTCGAAGAACCTGCCATCACATTTAAAGATGAAATCACTTTCGATGATTTTACCAAACTGGATCTGCGTGTAGCGCTCGTCAAAGACTGCAAGCCAGTAGAAAAAGCCGATAAGCTTCTGCAATTCACCTTGGATGTGGGCGGCGAAGAACGCACCATTGTCAGCGGCATTCGCTCCTTCTATAAAGATCCTGCTGCACTCATTGGTAAAAAGTTGGTTATCATTGCCAACCTGGCACCAAAGAAAATCCGCGGCATCATGAGCCATGGCATGATTTTAACCGCAGCCACCGAGGATGACAGCGTACTCGAAGTTCTGCAAGTGCAAAACGATGCCATCCCTTCCGGCGCAACCATTTCCTGAGGCACGTCATGCGCTACTTGATGGATACTCACGCCCATTTAATGGATCCGGCGTTCAAAGAAGATTATGCTGAGGTATTGGCTCGCACCTTAGAACTACAGGCCATCATCAACGTCGGCTGTAACTTTGAAGACGCAGAAGCAGCCGTAGCTCTTGCCGAGCAAGAACCACAAGTGTACGCCGCCGTGGCTCTGCATCCTGAAGACGCCCGCAAGTACGATCCTGTCAAATGGGAACGTCTGGTCGAACTGGCAAAGCATCCGCGCGTCATCGCCATCGGCGAAACGGGCTTGGACTACTACTGGGATACCGCCACGCCTGAAGAACAAAAAGTACTGCTGGCACGCCATATCGAGCTGGCGAAAGAACTGAAAAAACCGCTCATTATCCATGACCGCGACGCTCACCGCGATTGTTTTGACACTCTTTGGGCCAATGGCGCCGAAGCCGTGGGCGGTGTTTTCCACGCCTACTCCGGGTCTGTTGAAATGATGCATGAAGCGATCGCGCATGGTTTTTACATCGGACTGGGTGGTGTGGTCACCTTTAAAAATGCCAAAACCGCCAAGCAAGTCGCGAAGGAAGTGCCGCTGGACCGTCTGCTGCTGGAAACCGACTGTCCTTACATGACACCAGTTCCTTTCCGCGGCAAACGAAACGAGCCAATCTACACGCGCTACGTTGCCGAAGAAATCGCCAAGCTTCGCGAGATCTCTGTGGACGACGTGCATCAGGCAACCTACGACAATGCTTGCCGATTGTTTAAGACCAATTTTTAATCATACTGCCGCTCCTATTTGTGAGCGGCTTTTCTTTTGCACGCACATCTTATATAATGAAACCATCTACTGAAAAGGAGGTTCAACCATGAACCGATATGATATGATCGTTATTGGCACCGGGGCCGCCAACATTGTTCTGGAAGCGGCACAGCTTGCCGGCAAACGCTGCGCCCAGATTGAGCGCGGAAAGTTCGGCGGCACCTGTCTCACCCGCGGCTGCATTCCAACAAAGGTATTGGTTACGGCGGCCGACCGTCTCTATGAAATGCGTGAAGCCGATGCGCTCGGCCTCCACGCCGGCGACGTGTCCTTTGACTGGGCCAAAGTATCCGAACGTGTCTGGAACAAAATAGACGAAAGCAAGGGCCTGCGCCAATTTTATCTCGACGAACCACACACCGATGTCTATGAAGGCACGGCTCACTTCACCAGCGACCACACCATCGAAGTGCACTACGCCGATGGCTCCGTGAGCGAACCGATGACTGCTGAAAAAATCTACATCGCAACCGGCGGCAAAACAAAGATTCCTGCAATGGCTGGCATTGAAGCGATTGACTATTACACCAGCGAAAGCTTCTTTGGTGACAAATATCCTTCCAAACCGTTCAAAGACATCATCGTTGTCGGCGGCGGTGCCATTGGCTGCGAGTTTGCGCATATCTTCCGTGCCTTCGGCGCGCGCGTGCAGCTGGTGCAGCACAACGTTCGTCTGCTGCCAAAGAGCGATGAGGCCTGCTCTGCCGCATGCAAAAAGAACCTTGAAGCCGACGGCATCACGCTCTATTTCAACAAAGAAACACCAGCGGTGCGTCAGGAAAACGGCCGCATCATTTTGACCATGGAAGACCGCGCCACCGGAACGTTGGAAGACATCGAAGCCGACGACCTCTTCATCTGCCCTGGCATTGTGCCAGCCACCGATGGCCTTGGCTTGGAAAACACCTCCATTGCTCTAGACCGCCGTGGCTGGATTCGCACCAACGAATTTCTAGAAACCAGCGTGGATGGTGTCTACGCGCTCGGTGACATCAACGGCCGCCAGCAATTCCGCCACAAAGCCAACTATGAGGCGGACATCCTCGCCTATAATCACTATAAATCAAAGGGACCTACTGACAAACGTTGGGCACGTTACGACCTGGTACCAGCCGTCACCTTTACGCATCCGGAGGTGGCCGACGTCGGTCTCACCGAAACCCAAGCTCGTGAACAGGGACATCGTGTGCGCATTGGGCTCAATCCATACGCCGCCACCGCCAAAGGCTATGCGCTCGGTTATGAACCGGGCAGCGAAGACCGTGCCTTTGCGAAGCTGATCATCGACGATGAAACCAACGATATCCTTGGCATGCACGCCGTCGGACCATTCGCTTCCACACTCATACAGCCGTTCCTCAACCTTATGAACAGCGGCGAAACCCCTCTCGTTCCATTGAACGAAGACATTGCCAGCGACGATACCAAGCGCCTGCGCAGCATCCAGCTCCGCCGCACCCTTGATCCACACAAACACCGTACTGTGCGCGAAACCATGGTGCCACATCCATCGCTGTCGGAAGTCGGCATCTGGACCTACTACCCAATGGAAGAACAACTCGCCGCAGAAAACAACGACTAAAAAAAGCCACCCACAGTTTTGCTTGATAACCATCAAGACAAATCTGTGGGTGGC
>CALAKO010000218.1 GCA_937922955.1 uncultured Peptococcaceae bacterium
GTTTTCGACAGTTTTGCTCAAAATTGGTGGAAAAGGCACCACAATCGCGCTGTGGGCAATCAGCGAAAACAGGTGCGTTGGCGGACCGTGTTCAGCGAACAGGTCTTCGATTTTTTTCAGCCAGCGACGATCCACGCAGACGACCAGTTTTGGCAGCGGATGACATGACGAACAATCGCCGCAGCTGCTGAGAGAATGGATAAAAGAAAATAATCTGAGAAACTGCAAAAAATCGCGTAATTATCGTTAAAAATATTGACAAAACAGGGTCTTTATAGTAGATTGGTAGATGCATGTAAACTAGGTCAGGAGGTGTGAATATGAAACGCACATATCAGCCAAAGAATAAGAAACACAAACGCGTTCATGGCTTCCGTAGAAGAATGCTTTCCAAAACTGGTCGCAATGTCTTGAAGAGAAGAAGAGCAAAAGGAAGAAAAGTGCTCAGCGCGTAATTGTGAAAAAGACACTTGAGATAGAGATAAGAAGGCCTTCATCGTTCGGATTAGGCCTTTTTTATCTTTATTGTCAAAAAAGGGTGTGAAAACATGCTTGCTTCGTCAAGAAGAATCAAAAAGAGAGATGAGTTTTCTCGCATCTACCATTACAAACATTCAAAGGCAAATGCCTATATGGTACTATATATGAAAGAAAACGACGAAGGCCACGCTAGATTTGGTTTTTCTCTCTCAAAAAAAGTTGGCAAGGCGCATGTGAGAAATCGTTATAAACGGCGTCTTTCCGAAATTGTGCGTCTGCACTGGGAAGGCTTCCGTGCCTATGATGTGGTGGTGGTGGCCCGTAAGGACATCGTCACCTTGGACTATCACGCTTTAGAAGAATCTTTTTTAAAGCTTGCGGAAAGAAGCGGTATATATGAAACCTCTCATTAAGAACGGGCTGTTAGCCATGATCCGTTTTTATCAGCAGTATTTGTCCGCCATGAAGGGTGGGCCAACATGCCGTTTTGTGCCGACTTGTTCGGCTTACGCATATGAAGCCATCACAAAATACGGCGTTATCAAGGGCGGAGCTCTGGCTTTATGGCGCATTCTCCGCTGCAACCCGTTTTCCAAGGGTGGCTACGACCCGGTACCGTAATTTACCATGAATCGGCCCTTAGGAGGTGAACGCCTCGTCGTTTAACGCGAGTGAGGCATCATTTGAGCACGTTAGTTAATATTTTTACACAATTTATTCATGGTCTGTATCAATTGACGGCAGGCATTGGTTTTCCAAGTTATGCGCTGGCAATCATCATTTTGGGGTTGATTGTCCGCGTTATTTTGCTGCCACTGACAATTATGCAGATGAAATCCATGCTCGGAATGACCGAAATTCAGCCTGAGTTGCAGCAGTTGCAGCAGAAATATGCCAACAACCGCGAAAAACTCAGTGAAGAAATGATGAAGCTGTATCAGGAGTACAATGTCAAACCAGCAGCAGGGTGTCTGCCAATCTTGATTCAGCTGCCAATTCTCTATATTTTGTTCTGGGCAATCCGCGATTATAAATTTACCGATCATGCGAATTTCTTCTGGATCAATAGCTTGAATGACGTCGATCCAACCTTTATCTTACCAATTCTCCTTGGCGTCATTATGTTTATTCAGCAGAAGATCGCCATGAGCATCAATCCTCAGTCAAACGATCCATCCAATCCGATGAACATGACGATGAAGATGATGCTCTACGTTATGCCGCTGATTATGTTCTTCTCAGCGACTCAGATGCCTAGTGGGCTTGTTATTTACTGGTTAACAACATCCACGTTTATGGTGTTCCAGCAGCTTCTTGTTAATCG
>CALAKO010000219.1 GCA_937922955.1 uncultured Peptococcaceae bacterium
GTTTATTTGAGTGTAATGTCGCCGAGGTCGGCGGAGAGGGTGAGGCTGCCGCTGGCATTTTCCCGGGTTTGATTGAAATGGTTGCCAGAATCGCCGTCATCGCTGCTGAAACCGCCGAGGTAGCGGTCAGTGACATTGATACTACCTAAATCGACATCGGCATTGATGTTCAGCGCGTCTGGATTGGTAAGTCCGAGGGTGAGATCGCCAGTGGAGAGGCTCATGCTGTTTTCACCAGTCAGGGTCATGTTGTCGGCGGTGATGTCGCCAAGATCGAGGTCGATGTCGCTGCTGGCAAAGGCGCAGTTGCTCAGGCCGAGATTGCCGACGCTGAGCGAAAGATCGACGGCGTTGGCGTTGAGTCCGTCGATGCTAAGCTCGCCAAGGTCCATGTCGATGTCACAGCGTTCGAGGGCGCTCTGCGGCAGGTAGAGAATGATGCTGCTTTCATCGAGGGTGCGATGTTCGCCGTAAGGCAGCCAGCCGAGAACGTTGCCGACAACTTGCGAGATGCCTGTGTTGTTGGTGTCGACCCAGTCGTGCAGGGTGAGTACATTGTTTTTCACAGTGGCTTCGAGCGGGGTAATGTCTACTGGTGCATCAATGTGGTATTCCAGATAGGCGTGGTCGTCGCCGGATGGGCGAACCTCGAGGTCCGACAGGCTGAGGTCTGCTTCAATGGCGGTGAAGGCGTCGAGCTGCGTTTTTTCCTGGTTGTAGGTGCGCGTGCGTGTGCCAGCGATTTCTTGAGCGTCGTTGATGCCGCCGGCAAAGGCACCGACAGCGAGCAGGACGCCGCCACTCAGGCAGAGCGCAAGGCTGAGGATGAGCAGAATTTTATTGAGTTGTTTCATGGCTTACACACGTCCTTTCTGGGAGAGGCGACGGATCAAAAGCATGACGAGATGGACGATGCCGCGGCACAGTGCTAGGCCAATGGTGATAATAAGCAATCCCAGACCAAGACAGAGAACGCCGCTGCCGCCTATAACGCCGGCTGCCGCCAATGATTGGCCAAGAATGCCGAACGCATAGATAAGAAGGGCGCCGCCGCTGTAAAACAGAGCTGCATCAACGGCCACAGCGCTGGCGATGATGGCGGCGACAACAGCTGCCGCAGCAACGAGTAGGGCGCCACCGACAATCAATCCCAGCCAGCCGAGTGGTGAGAGCAGCATGGCAATGGCGGCAATTTTCAATGTGCGAGCGGTGTCATTTTGGCGGCGTTGGCCGTCGTCATGCAAGAGATTTTGCAACAGCTCAGCGGCTGCTTCTTTTGGTGTGCCGAGATCGGCCATGGCTTGGGCCTCGTTTTCTGGACCGGCTTCTTCGAAATACTCTCTGAAATAAGCCATGGCGCTGTCGTAGTCGTCCTGCGGCAGCTTGCGCAAATAGCGGCTGAGTTCATCAAGGTATTCGTCCTTGGTGAGGATGCGTTGATAGGTGTCGTTACTCATGTCGGATGCTCCCTTCAATGATGCCGTCGATGGTGTCGCGGTATTCTTGCCATTCCTGGTGCAAAAATTCCAGTTGGTTACGGCCGGCATCGGTGAGATGATAATATTTGCGTGTGCGGTTGTTGATTGCTTGGGAATAAGTGGTAAGATAGCCGCCTTTTTCAAGCTTCTTCAAAATAGGGTAGAGTGTGGATTCCTTAATGTCGGCGACCATTTTCACTGTTTGGCTGATTTCGTAGCCGTAAGAATCTTGCTCACGAACGATGGACAGAATGAGGCACTCAATAAGCAGTGCGGAGAGTGGGTAATACATGGCATCGCCTCCTTATCATTAATGTGTAGAAATTTTATATATAGAAATTCTACACATAGAATACCACATTCAGCAGTAATGTCAAGAGAATTTGTGTTTGTTGACAAACTAACGGTGTTAGCTTAAAATTAAATGAACACTGTTAGTTATTGAGGTGATCGTATGAAAAAAGGGCTAACGAAAGACATCATTATTGTTGAAGCCGTAGCCTTGATTGAGGAGCAAGGGCTGGATGCTTTCTCGCTGCGCGCGTTGGCGGTGCGGCTGGGCGTGCGCGCGGCGTCGTTGTACAATCATATAGCCAACGTGGATGAACTATACACCGCCGTTGGTGAAAAGGTGATGGGTCGCTTGCGGGATGTATTGGTGGCAGCCATTGCTGACAAACAAGGCGACGAAGCGGTGTGGGCGCTGGCAGAAGCCTACTATCATTTTGGCAAGGAAAATCCCGAGCTTTACAAGACGTTTATTGCCATGCGCAACAAAGAAGGCGAGGCACTTTCAGGTGCGTTTAAAGAAACACTGATGCCCTTTTATCAGGCGCTGGCGGTATATCATCTCTCAGAGCAGGAGGTGGTGGCCATGCATCGTATGCTGCGCGGACTCATTCATGGCTATCTGATGCTGCAGGAAGCGGGCTATTTTTCGCAGCCAATCATCGATCCCGAAGCCTCCTATCGTCTCGCGGTGCAAAGCTGTATCGACGGGCTGCATGCGGCGTCGGCTCGTGCGGAAGGAGGAAACGCGCATGAGTGTGGAAAATGATTTTTCGGTCGGAAGCATTCCACGGCACATCATCGATCTGGCCATTCCAATGACCCTGGCGCAGCTGGTGCAGATGGCTTACAACCTGGTCGATCGCATCTACATCGGCCATTTGCCGGGTACATCGTCCATTGCGCTCACCGGATTAGGGTTGACATTCCCTATCATTACCATCATCATGGCCTTCACCAATCTGTTCAGTACTGGTGGCGTGGCACTTTATTCCATTGCCCGCGGCAAGCAGGACGAGGCTGCCGAGCGCCGTTTTATGGAAAATTCGTTTCTAATGCTGCTTCTGACGTCGCTGGTGGTGATGGTGCTGTGTTTTGTTTTCATGCATCCGATTTTGTACCTGTTCGGCGCCAGCGATGACACCTATCCATACAGCGCCGCCTATCTGCGCATCTATCTCATCGGCACGCCGCTGGTGATGCTGGCCACTGGAATGAACGGCTTCATCAATGCACAGGGCTATGGCAAAACAGGGATGTTTACCATTCTCATTGGCGCCGTTGTGAACATTATTCTCGATCCAATCTTTATCTTCGTACTGGATCTGGGTATTTCCGGGGCTGCTATTGCTACCATCATTTCTCAGCTGTTGTCGGTGATCTGGGTCCTGGCGTTTCTCACGAGCCGTCGCTCGCTGACGCCGCTGCGCGTGCGACAAGCACGCTTCAATAAATCGGCGATCCGACAAATTACCCAGCTCGGCGTGCCGGGGTTTGTCATGCAGGCCACCAACGGCATTGTTCAGGTGGCGGCCAACAACATGCTCGGCATCTACGGCGGTGATATTTATATCGGTATCATGACCGTACTCAATTCGGTGCGCGATGTGGTGACCTTGCCTTTGCATGGGTTCACCAACGCCGCACAGCCTGTCATCGGCTACAACTACGGTGCGCGCAAGCTGGAGCGCATTCGTCAAATTATCCGTTTTACCACACCGGTCACGGTGGTCTACATGGCGTTGTGCTGGCTCATCATCTTTCTCCTGCCGCAGCCGATCATGCACGTGTTCAACTCGGATCCGGAGCTGTTGGCCAAGGGTACCCCGGCCATGCATCTCTTTTTCTTTGGCTTCTTTTTTATGGCTTTCCAGTCGGTGGGGCAAAGCACCTTTGTCGGTCTTGGCAAATCCAAGCAGGCGACCTTCTTTTCGCTTTTCCGCAAGGTCATCATTGTTGTGCCGCTGACGCTCATTCTGCCGCGCCTTGGCGGCTTGGGCGTCATGGGGGTTTTTCTCGCCGAGCCGATTTCTAATTTGATCGGTGGTCTTTGCTGCTACTGCACCATGCTCTGGACGGTGCGCCATCTGTCGCGCAGCAAGGCGCCGCTCGCCTGACATAGACAAAAAGCATTCGTATGGGATTTCCCTGCGAATGCTTCTTTTTTATCCATTTATATTGACTACTGCAGCTACTTTGCAATACAATATAGTAAAAGAACTACTTTGTTTTACAAGATAGCTGGAGGTGATCCCATGATACCATCACAAATGCTCAAAGGCGTGCTCGAAGGCTGTGTGCTCGCCATCATCGCTCAAAATGAAACCTACGGCTACGAGATTTCGCAGCAGCTGGAGCGCTATGGATTTGGGAAAATCACAGAAGGCACCATTTACCCGCTGCTCCTGCGCCTGGAAAAAAACGGCCGTCTGGAAGCCGTCTACCGTGCCTCGGACGTTGGCCCGAAACGCAAATACTACCACCTCACCGATGCCGGCCGCGAAGAACTGGAAGAATTTGTAGCAAGTTTTGATGAAATGGCCGCCGCCGTGCAGACACTGCTGAACGATGAAGGAGGGCGTGATCATGAGCAAGCGGACACGTGCGCTGAAGGAGGAAATTTATGATTTATACCCAAAGCTGACGCCTGCTTCTGCAGCTGCGTTGGATGCGATGATATCATACTTAAAGCTGAAAAACATTGGTGCCTGTCAGCGACTGAGCGTGCAGCGTGACATTGCACAGATGTTGTTGGAGGCCGAGGCGCAGGGTCGCGCCATCGAAGAGGTTCTCGGCACTGACCATCGTGCGTTTTGTGATGCGATCATTGCTGCCTTGCCGCAGCCCACGCTGCGCGAGCGGAGGCTGCGGATGGGACGCGATGGTGTTGGCGGGCTGGCTTTGGGCTGGGCGTTGGCCTTTCTGGTGCCTGTGATCGTCACCTATTTGACCTATTCGTCGGTTCCAGGCATGTGGGAAGTTGTCACAGAATATTATGGTGTGACAACAAGCGTGCCGTTTACGCTGCTGCAAGTGTTCTTGCTGATTGTTTTGACTGGGGCCTGTGCGCGAATTTCTGTGATACGTAGACGATGGCAGGCCGATGTTCAATTTTCTTCGCGTCGAAAAGTGGTGTATTATGTGGTGTATGTTGGAGCATTGTATGTCATCGGCTTATGCAGTCGTTGGATAATGCTGCCGGATTTCTTGATGGAGCCATTGTTCATGCTGCCGCTTGCTGTGAATGTGGCGGTGCAGGTGGTGTTGGTGGGGGCCTTTTTCTGGCTCAATGAACGTGTGGATTAAGGAGGGGCGATCATGAGTAAACGAACAAAAGAACTGCTGCGCGCCAACAATGCTTTGGATGCACAGCTGAACAAGGACAATCAACAGATGATGACGAACATCGTTGTGTACATTCGCTCGGCAAACATCAGCGAGTACGAGCAGGAGCTGGTGCGGCGGGACATCACGCACATGCTGCTGGATGCACAGGCCCAGGGGCGCACGGCGGTCGAGGTGCTGGGAGAGGATGCACAGGCTTTTTGTGAAGCGGTGATTGCGGCCCTGCCGCCGCGTTCGACGGGTGAACGCGCGCTCAACAATGTGCGCGATGGACTTCTGGCCTTTGTCGTACTGGGTGTGATTTGGCTCGTCAGTGGCGCCATTGACATGCTTGGCGATCGCGCTTGGCCGTATTTGCCGTTGACTCTGGGCGATGTGATTGGTCAGGTGCTGATCCTGGCAACGGCGTTTTATATTTTCCACAGCATTTCACGCCATGCCTTTGACGACAAACTGGGACAGCTATTCGTTCTGGTATTTGTGGCGCTGGCCGTGTCTTTGCTGGCAAGCATTTATTTGACCACCTTTCTGTGCAACGTTCACATTGCCGTCGTGGCAGGCGCATTGCTCGTGTTCTTTGCAGCCTACAAGGTGCTGGATGCTCGGGTGGATTAATGTGGATAAATGAAGAAATACTAAAAACGGCAGCTTCTGCAAGAGCTGCCGTTTTTTGCTATCTGTGGTACAATGGCAGCAAAGAAGGAGTGAGTGACATGGTTGAGATTCGGTCGCTGCGGTGGCGTGATGTGCCTAAGGCAGTGCGTTTTGCAATTGAGGGGATGCATTTTGACTGGTATTTGGATCATCGCTGGGCGTTGGCGGCGTTTGGCTGGTATTTCTGGCTGAAGGAGCGCTGTCGTGCGACGCAGGTGTTGGCGGCGTATGAGAAAGGGCGTTTCGCAGGAGTGCTTCTGGCTGAGGTGTATGGTGAAACGGTACAACGGCGCTTCTGCTTGGCGCGGGCTTATGTGGCAATGGCTGAGCGAGTGATGGCGGTGTTTTTTAAAGGCGGACCGGATCTGTATGAGGAAACGGCGGCTGAGCTAGATCGGCGGTATCGGCAACGGGTTCGGCCTGATGGGGAGATTCTGTTTTTGGCGGTTGATCCTGATTTTCAGGGCGCGGGTGTTGGCTCTACACTTTTGGCGGCGCTGGAACAGGTCGAAGCTGGGAAAACATTTTTCCTGCAGACGGACAATGCCTGTACGTATCAATTTTATGAGCATCGTGGTTTTATGCGTGCCGAGGAAAAATCGATTGTTTTAGAGATGCCAAAGGGAAAAATACCGCTGGACTGCTTTTTGTATAGTAAAACGTTTTAGTTTGGTTAGGGATGGCTTGCTTATTGGCCATGCATGCTATTAAAAATAAAGCGGGATAGATTCTATGATTTTATTGTGTATATATGCGCATTTTTGATACAATATGTCTAATGAGAAGCTGGCTTATTGTCGGGGGATGATAGGCAGCTCGAATTAGGAGGGTAATGGTATGAATCGGAAAAGAATCATTCTGCTGGTGGTGACGCTGGTGGTGATTATGTATGCAATGTGGAGCGTGGTTGGCGTGGTGTCTGCTTTTGCTGTTGGCAAAAGTTTCAGTGATCTGGAAAAGAAAGTGATGGATTCCTGGCGTGCAGACTATACTTGTCTGCAAGGTACGAGCGACCATGTGCTCCAGGGGGATGGCGATACGCTGCGTATCGGTGTTGATACGGAAGACGGTGCTTTAACGGTGCAAGTTGAGACGCTGGATGGCAGTACGTTGTATAGCCGAGAGTTTACATCGGACGGATATGTGACAGTGGATGTGCCGGAATGTGTCAAGGTCAGCGTCAAGGCGGACGCGCACGAAGGCCGATTTGATATTTGCTATTTGGACAATCAGAATGAGTCCTTTATCATGCAGGAAGAACCAGGCGGAGAGACGCCTGGTTTTTTTGTGTAAAATGTGGTTCCCTGCGTTGACAGATGAAGGATCATTTGTAATAGTAGAGAGTAAGAAACAAGCATTGAGGTTCACCGTATGGGGGGATTCAACATGGAAAAACTGTCTATTATGCAGCAATATGTCGTTTGTGCTGTGAATGATAAGGGAAAGATTTCGTCCTTGGATCAAAAGCGAATGATTTGTCTGATTGTGGCGGGATTGCTGGAGCTGCAAATGGATGAATGCATTGTTATTGCTGAGAAGAAAATTAGCAGTAAGAAGAAGCCAGAGCGAGAAAAGCGCTATTTAAAGCCATTGTACGAATACATTTGTGAAAAAGAACCGGTCAAGGTGGACAAGGTTGTGGACGAGTTTTATATGTCGCTGACCGGAAAACCATTCGCTGAATTGCTGGATGGTGTGATGGCGTCGCTGCGTGCGCAGGGATTGACGGAAAAAGTGCCGTCGGGCATTTTTGGCAATAAAGAAAACTTGGCTCCGACGGAGAAAGCCGTGGATGCTGTTGTGAAAAATCTGCGTGCAGAACTGCTGGCGGAGGAGCCTGTTACTGGCGAAACGGCTGCCCTGGTGCTTTTGTTGGATAAGGGCGGCTGTCTAAAAGAGTATTTTTCAAAAGATGAAATGAAGGCCATGAAGGATGAGCTGAAGGTCCTTGCCGACTCGAAGGAGGGAAAGCTTGTTGCGGATGTCATCCAGCAGATCGAAGGGATTCTGACAGCGGTCACGGTTGTCACGCTGTTAACCTGAGACTTTGGCTTGACAGAACGACCAATCTGCGGGAAGATAGAAACAACGACTACAACGAAGAGGTGGCAGGCATGAGACAATGTATGGACGCAGATAATTTGCATCGGCGCCTGGCAAAAATTATTGGTCAGGTGCAGGCGATTGATCGCATGATCGATGAAGATGTGCCTTGTGAGGATGTGCTTGCACAGATCAACGCAGCGAAATCGGCGCTACACAAGGCAGGGCAAGTGGTGCTGGAAGGGCACATCAAGCATTGTGTGCGCGATGGCATCGAGCATGGTGACGCCGATCAGACCATTGCCAATTTTACAAAAGCCGTGGAACGGTTTGCCAATATGAACTGAACGAAATCCAGCCTGAACCGGGCTGGATTTTTATTATTTCTTCTTGACATGCCCATACCCCTATGGGTATACTGAGTTTGCGAATGTTAATTGTTGAGAAGGGAGAGAACACTATGATCGAACGATTGGAAGCCTTGATGGAATGGGGCGGAACGAAAAAAGACATCGCCTTTCTTGTTGTTTCTGGGCTGGCATTGATTTTGAGCCTGCTGCACATCGAGGTGGCAGGTGTGAATCTGGCCTGGGTGGCCATTGTTCTTTGTGGGGTGCCGATTATTCTGGAAGCGATCATTGGGCTGGTGACGGCCTTTGACATCAAGGCCGATGTGCTCGTGTCGCTGGCGTTAGTGGCATCGATCATCATTGGCGAGCATTTTGCGGCTGGTGAAGTGGCTTTCATCATGCAGCTGGGTGCATTGTTGGAAGAGCTGACGGTGGCGCGTGCCCGCGCCGGCATTGAAAAACTGGTGCATTTGACGCCGCGTGTGGCGCGGCGTTTGGACGGCGATCGAGAAGAGCTGATTCCGGCAGAGGCGGTGAAGGTTGGCGACCGTTTGCGTGTGCTGCCTGGTGAAACAGTGCCGGTAGATGGCGTGATTCTCGTCGGCGAAACGTCCATCAATCAGGCGGTGATGACGGGCGAATCGCTGCCGGTGGATAAGGGCGTTGGTGACGAGGTGGCCAGCGGCACGGTGAATCAGTTTGGTTCTTTTGATATGGAAGCCACAAAGGTGGGCGAGGATAGTGCCATTCAGCGCATGATTCGCCTGGTGCAATCGGTGGATGCCGGCAAGGCGAAAATCGTTAATCTGGCCGACCGCTGGGCCACCTGGATTGTCGTGATTGCGCTTTCGGCAGCTTTGCTCACCTGGTTGGTGACTGGTGAAATCATTCGAGCGGTAACGATTTTGGTCGTATTCTGTCCTTGCGCGCTAGTTTTGGCTACGCCGACGGCCATCATGGCAGCGGTGGGCAATGTCACCAAGCACGGCTTTCTGGTGCGCGAAGGCGACGCCTTGGAACGGCTGGCGGCGGTGAAGCATGTAGCCTTTGACAAAACGGGCACCTTGACTTTGGGCACGCCGGAGGTGGTAGCGGTGGTGCCGTTTGACGAGCGTTGGTCGCGGTCCGCGCTCTATCATTTAGCGGCAAGTGCAGAGCTGCGCTCGGAGCATCCGCTGGGCAAGGCCATTGTGCGCAGCTATCAGAAACAGGCGCAGGCAGCGCCAACACAGCCACAGCAGTTCCAGATGATTCCGGGGCGTGGTGTTGTGGCGCAGGCAGCTGATCATCGCATTTATGCTGGCAACGCTGCGCTGCTGGCAGAGCGAGGCATTGTTTTGTGCGAGCAGGAAGAGGCAGCGATGGCCGAGTATCTGCAAAAAGGCTGCACTTTGACAATTCTTGCCGTGGATGAGCAGGCAGCGGGATTCATCGCTTTGTCGGACACCTTGCGTGAAGATGCGGTGGAGACCATTCGCCAGATCAAAGCGTGTGGCGTAGCACCGCTTCTGCTCACCGGTGACCACGACAAGGCCGCTCGCTACATGGCGGCGCAGCTGGGTATCGACGAAGTGCGCGCCAACTGTCTGCCAGAAGACAAATTGAAAGAGATCGATCATTATCAGCAAAAGGGCGAACCGGTCTGCATGATTGGTGATGGCATCAACGATGCACCGGCACTGAAAAAAGCCACTGTTGGCATTGCCATGGGCAGCGTTGGCAGCGACATTGCTGTGGAAGCGGCAGACATTGCGTTGATTGACGACAAAGTAGGCGAATTGCCGCACTTGCTCATGCTGGCCAAGCGCATGATGTTTACCATCAAATGCAACTTGACCTTCTCCATGACGCTGAACTTTGTCGCTATCATTCTCGCCATGACAGGCATCCTCAATCCGGTGGTTGGTGCGCTGGTGCACAATGCTGGTTCGGTGCTCGTGATTGTTAATTCGGCCCTTTTGACTGGCTGGAAAAAATCTATGTAAAATTTTGCAGGACCTGACCTTACGTCGGGTCCTGTTTGTGTGTGGGCGGATTATTCTTGACGGACATCTATTTGAAGGATTATCCTTAAAGGAGGAAAACTCTGTATGATACGACGAAAGAGATTGGAGAGAATATTATGAGCGAAGCAAAAAAATCAAAGGTCTATTTCACCGATTTTCGCTGTGCGGTAGACGAAGGTCCTGCAAAAAAATTGAGCCGCTTGATTGACAAGGCGGGTCTGGGTGACATTGATTTGGATGGAAAATTCGTTGCCATTAAGCTGCATTTTGGCGAACTGGGCAACATGAGCTACCTGCGTCCAAACTATGCAAAGGCTGTGGTGGACTACGTCAAAGCCCATGGTGGAAAACCATTCCTGACTGACTGCAACACCCTGTACCCAGGCAGCCGTAAAAATGCCATCGAGCATCTTTACTGCGCTTGGGAAAATGGATTTACCCCACTGACCGTCGGCTGCCCGGTTATCATTGGTGATGGCCTCAAGGGTACCGACGACATTGCCGTGCCTGTTCAAGGCGGTGAATTTGTCAAAGAAGCGCGCATCGGTCATGCGATCATGGATGCTGACGTGTTTATTTCCCTGAGTCATTTTAAAGGCCATGAGCTGACCGGTTTTGGCGGTGCCATTAAAAATATTGGTATGGGCTGCGGTTCCCGCGCCGGTAAACAGGACCAACACTGCAACGGCAAAGCCATCATTGATCCGGAAAAATGCCGTGGTTGCAAACGATGCCTGCGCGAATGCGCCAACGGCGGCCTCGTGTTTGACGAAACCACCAAGAAAATGACTGTCAGTGAAAACTGTGTGGGCTGCGGACGTTGCATTGGTGCCTGCAACTTTGACGCCATCGATTTTGCCCGTCGCCAGGCAGTGGCCGAACTCAACTGCCGCATGGCAGAATATGCCAAGGCTGTTGTGGATGGGCGACCAAACTTCCACATTTCGCTGGTTGTTGATGTTTCCCCAACCTGCGACTGTCACAGCGGCAACGATGCGCCAATGCTGCCGGACGTTGGGATGTTTGCGTCTACCGACCCACTGGCGATTGATCAGGCTTGCGTTGATGCCTGCTTGAAACAGGAACCATTGCCAAACACCCAGCTTACCGATCAGATGGCAAAGGAAGATTTCTGCGATCACCACGACCATTTTGAAAATGTTACCCCGAATGCCGAATATAAAACCTGCCTGGCGCATGCCGCTAAGATTGGCCTCGGCAATCGTGAGTACGAATTGATCACCGTAAAATAATCTGAGAAATCAAAAGGCCGAAGAACGCCAGTGTTCCTCGGTCTTTTCTTTTGTCAAGACGTGTAGGACTTGTCTGTGCCTACAGTTATGTGATAAGATAAACGGAACGACAGATTGAGGAGGCGGCAACTCTATGCCTGGTGACATGAAAACAGCGATTGCAGAAGCGTTTCTTGAAGCGGCAAAGCATAAGCCAATTGATAAAGTAACGGTAAAAGATGTGGTGGGGATTTGCGGCATCACACGACAAACGTTTTATTATCATTTTCAAGATCTCTTAGAAGTTGTTGAATGGCTTATGGCTCAGCGTGTCGAAGAGCTGTTGAACGAAACGTTAGCGGCAGATTCTCCGGAAGCCGCTATGCGCGCGTTGGTTTCAACACTCGAAGACCAGCCAGGTTTTATCACACAACTGATGAATTCACGTAAACGCGAAGAGGCAGAGCGTATTTTCTTCAACGCGGCGCGAACCTTTTTCTCAGAAATTATGCGCCATAGTCCGACATTGCCGAATATTCAGCATCCAAGCGACATCGATGTTGCTGTAACCTTTTACTC
>CALAKO010000220.1 GCA_937922955.1 uncultured Peptococcaceae bacterium
GCACTGCCCTTCTGCCGCGGCAAAACGCTGCCAACGCGCCAAGCAGTCGTCACAAATATTCAATCCGTCGGTTCGTTTTTCACAGAGCACACACATGCTCGGATTTGGAAAAATAATCTCCAAAAGCCTTCTCCACATTGGCCATCGCCCTCCCGTCAACCCTTGAGCACCGTCCTTTCATTTAGCGTAAACTACCTCCATCCATCTTGCAAGGAAATTCAAGAAAGCGTATAATTATTTTATTCTATTGGATGATACAAGGAGGAAACACATGCCTACATTGACAGAAAAAATTCTCGCTGCCCATCTCACCGATGGTGAAATGAAACCAGGCAACGAAATCGGATTACGCATTGATCAAACCCTCACCCAGGATTCCACTGGTACCATGGCGTACCTTGAATTGGAAGCCATGGGCATTGACCGTGTAAAAACAGAACGCTCCGTGGCCTACATTGACCACAACATGCTGCAGAGCGGTCCTGAAAACTTTGACGACCACCTGTTCATTCAGAGCGCCGCAGAAAACTTCGGTATTACTTACAGCCGTCCTGGTAACGGCATCTGCCACCAGGTTCATCTGGAAAACTTCGGCATTCCTGGCAAGACCCTCATCGGTTCTGACAGCCACACCCCTACTGGCGGCGGCCTTGGCATGATCGCCATCGGTGCCGGCGGTGTCGACGTTGCCGCAGCCATGGCTGGCCGCAGCTACTACATCACCTGCCCAGACGTTATCGAAGTACGCCTGACCGGCAAGCTTCGCACCGGCGTATCTGCAAAGGACATCATTCTCTATGTGCTGCAGCAGGAAACCGTTAAGGGCGGCGTGAATAAAGTGTATGAATATACCGGCGACGGTGTAGCTACCCTCTCCGTTCCTGAACGCGCCACCATCACCAACATGGGCGCTGAACTGGGCGCTACCTGCTCCATCTTCCCTAGCGATGAAAACACCAAGGTGTACATGGATTCCATGGGCCGCGGCGATCAGTGGGTGCCACTGGCTGCTGATGACGATGCCGTTTACTTCAAAACCATCCATGTCGACCTTTCTACCCTCGAACCAATGACCGCTTGCCCACACAGCCCAGATAAGGTTGTCACCGTTGAAAGCCTCTCTGGCATGAAGATCAACCAGGTGGCCATCGGCAGCTGCACCAACTCTTCCTACCTTGACCTGGCTCGCTGCGCAGCCATCCTCAAAGGTCAGAAGGTTGCTGAAAACGTCAGCCTCGTTATTTCTCCAGGTTCCCGCACCATTCTCAAGCAGATGGCTTCCGATGGCATTCTCTCCATCTTCCTCGAAGCTGGCGCCCGCATCCTCGAATGCGGCTGCGGTCCTTGCATTGGCATGGGTCAGGCTCCTAACACCGACGGCATCAGCCTGCGTACCTTCAACCGCAACTTCTTCGGACGCAGCGGTACTAAGAGCGCTCAGGTTTACCTTGTCAGCCCTGAAACGGCAGCCATCTCTGCCATCACCGGCGTATTGACCAGCCCTGCTGGCGACAGCCGTCTCGACAACATCCAGGTACCAGAACGCTACGATCGCGACGACCACCT
Source organism: uncultured Peptococcaceae bacterium (assembly GCA_937922955.1). GTDB lineage: Bacteria > Bacillota > Peptococcia > Peptococcales > Peptococcaceae > UMGS1590. The sequence goes on from CALAKO010000220.1 coordinate 1,567, forward strand.
CTTCATCTTCCCTAGCGATGAAAAGATTGGTCACACCCCACTGGTCAAAGGGCCAAACATCAAGGGCGTGCCTGTTGGCGAACCTGTTCCTGAAACCTTCTCCGGCAAGGTAGCTGCTTATCTGGAAGACAACATCACCACCGACCACATCATGCCTTCCAACGCGTCCCTGCTGCCATTCCGCTCCAACATTCCTCATCTGGCCAACTTCTGCCTCACCCCATCCGATGCAGACTTCCCAAGCCGTTGCCAGGAAATGCAGGGCACTGAATACGCACCAATCATCGTTGCCGGTGATAACTACGGCCAGGGTTCCAGCCGTGAACACGCTGCACTCGCTCCACTCTATCTTGGTGTCAAAGCTGTTATTGCTAAGAGCTTCGCACGTATTCACAAGGCCAACCTCATCAACAACGCCATTCTGCCATTGACCTTCAAGAATCCAGCCGACTACGACGACTTCAACCTCGGCGACGTGCTCAGCTTCTCCGATCTGCCAGCACAGGTCAAGGCACGCAGTGTGACCGTGAAGAACGAAACCACCGGCAAGACCTACGAACTCGCCCTCGAACTTGGCGAACGTCAGGAACGCCTCCTGCTCGAAGGTGGTCTCCTCACTTCCATCAAGCACGGCAAATAATTCGCATCATCAAAGAGCTGCCACACCAGTGACAGCTCTTTTTTGTGCTCGGGAAAAACAGCGCTCTTATCACTTTTCTTGATAAGAGCGCTGTCATTTTTTGCCAGGGCGGCTATCTTTTTGGTTGCCTCAATTGTTATTCTATATAGAGCCACAACCATGGATTGTACAACAAAATGTTTAAAAGGCTCATAACGAAAGGAGGGCACCGTGGACACAGAGTTCCTCATGATTCGAAAAATGAAGCAGGGTGACGAGGCTGCTTTTGACGCCTTTGTGCGCAAATACTACAGCGACATTCTCAAATACTGCACCTTTCACAGCAGCGACCAACGCGAAGCGGAGGATTTAACGCAGGAAACCTTTGTCCGCTTCTTTGCCAAGCTCTCCGAGTACCGACATCAGGGAAAAACGAAGAACTATCTTTACACCATCGCCGCCAATCTCTGCCGCAATCAGTGGAAGAAGCCAGCGCCGCTGCCGACGGAGGAGGAGCAGCTGGCAACCGCCCTGACGCTGCCCGATCAGGAAGAATCGACAACGACCCATCTGCTTTTGGAATGGGCACTGGGGCAATTAGCACCGGAACAGCGCGAGGTGGTCATCCTGCATTATTACCAAGGACTGAAGCTGCGTGAGATTGCAGAGGTTCTTGAGATTGGGCTGCCGCTGGTGAAATATCGTCTGCGTCAGGCCAAAGCCCGACTTTATGAACTTATTGGAAAGGAGGCGCTCGTCGATGACCCTTGACGAACTGCTCAACAACGACAGCCAAACAACCACCCCAACGGTGCGAGAGGAACATCTCCGCGCCACGGTAACGGCGGCACGCGCCCGCTTTATTCAAGCTGAAGCCGAAACGCCGCTGCCCTTCTACGCCTTTTTGCGCAGCCAGCTGCGGCTGATTCACAAGCGCTGGTGGTTGACACAAGGCATTCTGCTGGTCGTACTGGCGCTGTCACTGCCTAGCTTGACAACGTTCGCACTCTGTCGCAGTTTAGCGGTTGCGGCAGCACTCTTTGTTATTCTGCTGGTCCCAGAGTGTGCTAAGAACCGCACCTATGACTGCCTGGAAATTGAGGCCACCACCTACTACTCGCTGCGCCACATTTATACGGCACGCCTGCTGCTTTTCGGTTTGGTGGATATTGCATTACTCACTGTTTTTTGCTGCACAGCAGCATGGGTGTATGCGCTCCCATTTTTTACACTGCTGACCCAATTTCTGCTGCCGCTGACGGTAACCACCAGCCTCTGTTTTGCCATTCTTACGAACAAACACGGCAGCGGCCTCCTCGTCAGCGTTGCCTGCCTGCTGACAAGCGGCGTCTGGTGGCTGTTGCTCCTCAACAGTCCTCTCTATCATCTGCTCACTGTGCCCGTGTGGCTGACGCTGTTTGTCGGTAGTCTGGCCTTTCTCGCCTACGTGATCCATCGCTGGATCCACGAATCCACTAAGCAATGGGAGGTAACCCTTCATGGAACTTTGTATGAATAATCTCAGCAAGCGTTTTGGCGATTTCACCGCCGTTGACAGTGTCACATTAACAATGACCACCGGCGTCTATGGTCTGCTCGGCCTGAACGGTGCTGGAAAAACAACCCTTATGCGCATGCTCTGCACTCTTTTGACACCAACGCAAGGCCAGATCACTTTCGACGGACAAGACATTTTCAAAATGGACGCGGCCTATCGCAACCTGCTCGGCTATCTGCCGCAGGAGTTTGGCTTCTATCCAGATTTCACCGTTCGTGACTATCTGCTCTACATTGCCGCCATCAAAGGTGTGCGCCCGGCAGCAGCCCAGGAACGCGTGCGCACGCTGCTGCATCAGGTGGGGCTGGAAAAAGCGGCCAAACGCAAGATGAAAAAACTTTCCGGCGGCATGAAACGCCGCGCTGGCATCGCACAGGCCATGCTTAATGATCCACGCATCCTTATCTTAGATGAACCGACGGCAGGTCTGGACCCAAACGAGCGCATCCGCTTCCGAAACCTCATCAGTGAGCTTTCAGAAAATCGACTGGTGCTGCTATCGACCCACATTGTCAGCGATGTGGAATACATCGCCAATGAGATCTGGCTCATGAATGCCGGACGCATCGTTGAACAGGGCAATGCTGAAGACCTGATTCGTTCGATGCGCGACCAGGTTTGGCGACTCACGGTGCCGCGCAGCGAAGTCGCTTCTTATGCGGCGCGCTTCAAAGTGGCCAATATCAAAGCGGGGCACGACAATGCCGAGCTGCGCATCGTTTCTCCGGTCAAGCCTAGTCCTGATGCCATGCTGGAAACAGCGACACTGGAAGATGTTTTTCTCTATCACTTTGGCGAAGCAGGAGGTGACGACAATGGGACGCTTTGAGCTGAAAAAAATCTTTTGCCGCACCGGCGGCAAGGTGGCGCTGCTTGTGCTGGCGATTGGTCTGGCGGTGATTTGCTACGCGGCCACGCTTCACGTTTCTTATACCGATACCAGCGGCGATTCCCTCAGTGGTCCGGCGGCAGCCCGCGCCCTGCGCGCTGCCCAAGAGGAATGGGGTGGCCCCATCGACGAGACCATGCTGCGCAAAGTGGTTGCCGTCAACCAGACGATCATCGCCTCCGACGACTACCAATCCGACGATGTGCAACGCCAAAACGCCGCCTACTCCCGCACCCAGGGTTATGAAACAATTCGCAACCTGATCGCTCAAACCTTCGAAGGCTTCAACAATTACAACTACTTCCTCATTGACAGCGTCGATCCCGACGAAGTCGGCCAGCTCTATGAACGTCGTGTGCAAAATCTCAAAGACTGGCTCGCCCGACCGGACATAAACTTTTCCCCCGCTGAACAAGCCTATCTCATCGAGCATTACGAAGCATTGGATACACCCCTGGTCAACAGCTACAAAGAAGGGTGGGACACGCTCATTTATTACGCCCCTACACTGATCCTCTTTCTGATGTTTGTCATCGTCTTTCTTGTCTCAGGCATCTTCCCTTGCGAACACCGCTGGAAAGCCGACGCCATCTTTTTCTCCAGCCGCATGGGCCGTAATAAGGCTGTCCGCGCAAAAATCGTCGCCGGGCTATCCACCGTGACCCTGCTTTACTGGCTCGCCATTGCGTTCTATACGGCGGTGCTGCTGCTCCTGCTCGGCTCCGACGGTGCTCAAAGTGCTTTTCAGCTGTTAAAATGGAAAGCCTTTTACAACATTACCATCTGGCAGACTTATCTTCTCACCATCGTTGGCGGCTACCTTGGCATCCTCTTTCTTTCGCTTCTTGCCATGTTCGTAAGCGCCGCCAGCGGCTCCCAGATTGCAGGCGTGATTGTGCCCTATGTGCTCGTGCTCGCCGCCAATTTTCTTAACAGCCTGCTGTCCAGCTGGGAAGTGCTGCCAAGCATTCTCGGCCTGCTGCCCGATCAGCTCCTGCAGCTTGGCCAGGTTCTGGACGATTTCAATCTCTACAGTGTGTTTGGCCACATCACGGGCTCAGTGCCCATCCTCTTCGTTCTTTACGGCATCCTTTCTCTTCTGCTTGTGCCGCTCATGTACCACATTTACCGCAAAACCACGGTACGCTGATGCAAACAGCCCTCGCTCATCGAAGCGAGGGCTGTTTTTCTATGCTCCACTGCAACAAAACAAGCCTTTCTGATTGCTTATACATTAAAAGCCGCAACGTCCATATTCAGCTCCCTGTGCACCTTGAAAGCCATCCACGCAGTGATCATTGCCGTCAACACATCGGCCAATGGCTGGGCATAGAGAATCCCGTTCACGCCCCAGACCATCGGCAGAGAAAGAATCAGCGGCAAAAAGCAGATGCCCTGGCGGCAAGCGCCCAGAAACAAGCCAGCCCGTCCTTTGCCAAGGGCCAAAAACAGCGACGCATACACCGTATGAAAGCCAAACAGCATGAACGACAGCCCATTCGCCGCCAGCGCCTTTGCACCCAGGCGGACAATCTCCTCCTGGCCGTTGGCAAAAAGCGTCATGATTGGCGTCGACAGCATTGCTGCCAATAAGCCTGTCAGAACGCAGAACGCACTGGACCAACGGCATGCGCAGAAAATAGCTTCTCGCAACCGTGAAAAGTTTTTCGCCCCATAGCTGAATCCTGCCACCGCCTGAAACCCTTTCAGAAAGCCAAACACCACCAGTGTCCCCATGGCCGTGATGCGCGTAACGGCGCCCATGCTGGCAATCAATGCATCCCCATACGGATTCGCTGCCCGATTAATGAGAGCAATCGACAGACTGGTCAGCACCTGAAACACCAGCGTCGGCACACCGATCTTTAAAATTTCCGCCAGAATTTGCCGTCTCGGTGCAAAATGCCGCAGGCTAAAACGAAACGCGCTTTTTCCGCTCAATACGTACCACAGATAGATCAAGGTGGACGCCAACTGTGACACCGCCGTTGCCAGCGCAGCACCGGCGACGCCCAGCTCCAGCCCGTAAATCAAGAGCGGGTCCAGCCCAATATTCAACACCGCCCCCAACATCATGGCACACATGGTGGTTTTCGCCGCGCCTTCGCTGCTGACAATGTTGTTCATCGTAACATTAAACACGTTAAAAATACAGGACAGCACATAAATACGTCCATAAATCAGGGCGTGCGGCAAAATCGTCGCTGTTGCACCAAGCGCCAGCAGCACCGGCTTCATAAACACCAGCACACAGCCAATCACCCCAGCGCCAAGCAGCAGACTGGTGCCCACCGCCGTGCTCGCCACCTGATTGGCAACATCTCGCTCACCGCGCCCCAGCAACCTGGATAAAAACGACGCTGCCCCATTTCCAAACATCAGCCCCAGCCCAACAATCACCTGACCCAACGGAAAAACAACAGAAACGGCTGCCAACTGCCGTTCACCAAGACCGCTCACAAAATACGCATCCACCAGATTGTACAGTGCATTGATCAGCATGCCAATCATGATCGGAATGCCCAACGCCATCAACGCCTTAGCCAGCGGCACACGCCCTAAAAGTTCCAATTTATTGGTCGAATTGCTCATCGTCGTACTCCTTTCATCTAAAACATACTACTATAATTTATAGCATAGCCATGCGTTGCTCATACTACTATAAATTATAGTAGTTGTCAAGCAGGTTTCTTTTTTTGGGCCCTTCTTGACAAAAACCACGAATCTAAATACTATAATTTACAGTGAACAGCGTCGCACACGACAGGCTGTAGAAAGGAGCAACTTATGTCCACCATTGACCTAATCGTTTTGGGTATGCTGAAAAAAGAACCGCTGAGCGCCTACGACATTCAAAAACTCGTCGAGTATCGAAACATTTCCCGCTGGGTAAAAATCAGCACACCTTCTATTTATAAAAAAGTGATCCAGCTCGAAAAGAAGGGACTGATCTCCGGTACCGCCGTCAAAGAAGGAAAAATGCCGGAAAAAGTCGTCTACACCTTGACCGACGCTGGACACGCCGAATTTGAACGGCTGATGGCCAGCATCGCAGCTCAGCCCATTCATCTGTTTTTGGATTTCAACGCAGTGATCGTCAATCTCGACGCGCTGCCGCCAGAAGAACAGCAGGCACGCCTCGCCGATATTGAAAAAAACGTCGGCATTCTCAAGGCCTATCTCGAAGACAACCTCGCCGAAAAAGAACAGCTGCCGGAAATTCCAGCAACCGGCCTCGCCGTGCTCAAACAGCAGCTGATTCTCGCCAACGCCATTGAGGAATGGCTGATGTCTCTCAAAAACATCAATCAACCTTAGACTTCTCACTGCTTTCACGACGATAAAAAACCTTTGTTGTACAGAAGCACGCAGGCATACTATAATTTTTAGTACAGACTTTGCTGCAACGAAGGAGGAAGAAGATGGAAGAAGAAAAGGTTTCTCTATGGAAATTGTTCTGCGCCACATTTACACTGAGCGCGTTCACGTTCGGCGGTGGGTACGTCATTATCTCACTGATGAAGGATCGCTTTGTGGATAAATACCACTGGCTTGAAGAAAACGAGATGTTGGATATGGTCTCGATTGCTCAGTCAGCGCCGGGGCCAATCGCCGTCAACGGCTCAATCATCACGGGCTACAAATTGCGCGGCATTCTTGGTGCCTTGGCAACGACGTTTGGCACAGTATTGCCACCGTTTTTAATCATTTGCGTGGTATCCTTGTTTTACGATGCCTTTGCGGATAATTTTGTGGTCAGCGAACTGTTGGAAGGCATGCAGGCTGGTGTCGGTGCGGTCATTGCTTCTGTGGTCTACGACATGGCTGCCGGTGTGGTCAAAGGGCGCTCTCCTTTTGCTGATGTGATTATGGTCATTGCTTTCATTGCTACTTGCGTCTTCAAAATCAGTGTTGTGGACATTGTCATCGCCTGCATCATCCTCGGCATTATCCGTACCCTGCTCTTAAAAAGTCCAATGGTATGAAGTCAAGAAGGTGAGAGAAGGAAAAATAAGTTGTTTT